>JAHCBA010000035.1 GCA_019634625.1 Verrucomicrobiia bacterium | reverse complement strand
GGGACTTACCGTGTTGCGGGATCTGCGAGTGGATGCGGTGGGGTAGGTCACTTCGGAGGGACGGGTTCCACAAGGCCGCAACGGTGTGGAGCGTTGGGTTGAGGCCTCGCCGAGCTCGTCGCTCCGATTCGCTGCCTCCTCACCCACAACTCCGGGATGTACCGGGGCTTCAGCGGATCCTTTGCGGCCGCTTGACCTGGGAATGGGCGGCACCCTATACACCGCCGATGCCCGCCCCGGCCGTGTTCCTCGCCCAAGCCGCCAACGGCCTGACGACCATCGATGGGGTCATCATTTTCTTCTATCTGGCGGCAACTCTGGCGCTGGGAACAGTGATCGCACGGTATGTGAAGTCCTCGGGGGATTTTCTGCTGGCCGGCAAGTCCCTGCCGTTTTGGGCGGTGGGAATGTCGATCGTGGTGAGCGACATTGGGGCGATCGACATGGTGTCCGGGGCGGGGGCCGCCTATCGGTATGGGCTGGCGCAGGCGAACTTCGATTGGATCGGGTCGGTGCCGGCGATGATCCTGGTCGGGTTCCTCTTCGCGCCCTACTTCTGGCGCAGCGGGGTGTGCACGCTGCCGGAGTTTCTGGGACGCCGGTACGGCAACGGGGTGCGATGGTTCCAGGCGGTGATCTGGCTGGGGTTCCTGCTGTCGATGCTGGCGGTCATGCTGTGGGCCTCGGCGGTGTTCCTGAACACGGTGGTGGGCTGGAGCATCGGCACGGCGATTTGGGTGACGGTGGCGGTGGTGGGTTTCTACACGGTGCTGGGGGGGCTGACGGCGGTGGTGTTGACGGATGTGATCCAGACGGTGGTGATGTTTGTCGGGGCGGCGGCCTTGCTGGCGCTCAGCTTCTGGAAGCTGGGTGGATGGAACAACCTGGTGGAGGCCGTGTCAGCGCGGGGGCCGGAGTTCGCCAACCATTTCCGTCTGCTCCTGCCCAACGACGCAGCGACGCCGTATCCCTGGTCGGGCATTCTGCTGGGGCTTGGGATCGTGCTTTCGACCGCCTATTTCTCGAGCAATCAGGCGGTGATCCAGCGGGTGCTGGGCGCGCGTTCGGAGTGGGATGCCAAGGCGTCGATGGTGTTCGCCGGGTTCCTCAAACTGTTCGTCCCGGTGCTGATCATGATCCCGGGCATCGCGGCCGTCGCGCTGCATCCGGGGCTGTCCAATCCGGACAGCGCCGTGCCGCTGCTGGTTCGCGACCTGCTTCCGCCCGGCCTGACGGGCCTGGTGTTTGCGGCGTTTTTCGCGGCCTTGATGTCGAGCGTGGATTCCTACCTCAATTCCTCGACCACGATCCTGGTGTCGGACGGCTATCAACCGGCGTACCAGTGGATTGCGGGGCGGCCGGCCGGGGACCTTCAGTGTCTCTGGATCAGCCGGATCCTGACGGTGGCACTGATTGTCACCGCGGGGTTTGTGGCACCGGTGATCGAGCGTTTTGAGACGGTGTACCTGGCGATTCAGACGTTGTTCTCGCTGTTCCAGGGTCCGACCCTGGCGGTGCTGATCCTGGGGATCTTCTGGCGACGGACCAACGGGTGGGGTGCGATTTCCGGTCTGGTCCTCGGAGTCTGCTTTTCCGGATCGCTGAGCCTGGTGGGCGGGAGCCTCTTTCCGTCGGAGGATCCGTTCCTGTTTGTTGCCTTCTGGGCCTTCGTCTTTGCGCTGGTGGTGACGGTGGGCGTGAGTCTGGTGACGCCTCCGCCATCGCCTGAGCGAATCCGGGGTCTCGTGTTCGGCGAGGTCCTGCATGATGCGACCACCCAGGCCCTGCTGGCCGAACGCGCGGCCCGCACCGATCCCCAACCACCATGAAGGAAGCGATCCAGTCGTTCCTCGAACAGACGCTCGTCCCGGTCCTCAAGCTGGGATTCGACCCCTGGCATGCGGCGCTCAATGCGCTGCCGCCGTCGGTCTGGCGGATGGCGGTGTGTCTGTATCTGCTGGTGGGTTGCCTGTGGACGCTGCGGCTCAACCGGGAGTTTGTGTTCCGGGGGGCGCCGGACGCCGCGCCCTGGCGGGATTTGCGGGTCTGGGTGGCCCTGCTCGTGGTGCCTTACGTGGCGGTGTATTTGATTTTCTGAGTTGTCCCGATTGCCGCCATGTCCGCCCATCTTCCCGAACATCGCGCCCGCGACACCGCCATCCTGCGGTTGATGGGCTGGTTCTTCATCCTGTTCGCCGTGCTGGTTCTGATCGGGCTGTTCTGGACCCACGAAACCCCGGGGCGGGTGGTCAACCTGCTGGCGTCGGTGGCGTTGTCCGGCGCAGGCGCGATCTTTCTGTGGACGGGCCACCGTCTGCGGCGGCGTTCCTGAAAGGGCTCCGGGGGCGCATGGATCATCTTCCCCGGCGCCGGCTGCCGGTGCGGGTCCCGATCGAGGCGGCCCGCCAGCAGTTGACCCGCGAACGGTTTTCGGTGCGGCTGGCCCGTGCGCTGGCCGGTTGGATTGCCTCGACGGTGCGAGGATCCGGGCTGGACAGGTCGCTGGCCGGCCGCGGCTTCGAGCGGGTGCATCTCCCGTGCTGCTGGGTGGAGATCGAACCCGCTCCGACGGCACCGCTGGCGGTGCTGGTGGACGGGTTTGCCCGTACGGCGCAGGTGGTGCATCGCGAGGCGCTGGAGACGGCTTCACCCGAGGCTGGCACTCCCGAGTTCGGCTACCCCCTTGATGCAGGGGCCACAGTCGAGCTGGCCCGACAGGCGATCCTGATGGCCCGGCTCGGCCGGCGTCTGCACGGGACGGGTGTTCCCGCCAGCCCTGCCGCCCTGCATCCGACCGCCTTCCTCTCCTATCCCTACGAAGTGCTGCACTTCCCGCGGGGCCGGCGCCGGGATTTCCGGATGTTCGATCTGGTCACCGGCCGGCCGGCGGGCCCCTTGGTCCGGCTGGCCTTTGTCCAGGCCCTGAGGCAGGCGGCGAAACCGGACGGTTCCGTGTCAGACGTGACCCGGTGGCGCTGAGGGCGTGCGGAACGGCGGGAACGGGGGCTCGGAGGTTTCCGGCAAGCCTTCAGTCTCCCTCCAGCCAGAGGTCGATCGGGCGCTTCACCTTGGCGCGGAACGGCAGTTCGACGCGCTGCCCGCGGCGCGCCGAGGCATAGGCGGCGCAGAGGACTTCGAGCACGGCCCGGCCGTCGTCGCCGGTGACGAGGGGCGGGCGATCGTCGCGGACGCACTCGATGAAGTGGCGGAGTTCCTGTGGGTAGCCCTGATTGAACGCCTCCTCGAAGATGGTGAAGGTCCAGCCCTGGGTGCTGCCTGCCTTCTCCATGGCGTAGCCGTAACCCTTTTCGGAGTAGGTCAGGGCGGAATTGCCCTGAAAGAGATCGGCATAAATCACCCCGCCGGTGCCGTACACCTCGACGCGGTCGTCCATGCCCCCGTACTTGGCCCAGGAATTCTCGACCACTCCGATGGCCCCGCCTTCGAACTCGACGGTGCAGATGACGTTCTCCTCGGCGCGGGTGCGGGCGCCGTGGATCAGGTCGGTCTGCATATGGGCCTGGACGGCCCGCACCGTGGGGCGTCCGCCGAGCATCCACCGGAACCAGGCGATGCCATGGCAGCCCAGATCCATCAGGGCCCCGCCCCCGGACTGGTTGATGTCGTAGAACCAGTCGCTGTGCGGGCCGCTGTGACGTTCGGCCTGCCGCATCTGGTAGATCGAACCGATCGCCCCTTCCTGGACCAGTTTCCGCACCCGCTCGTACTTGGGTGCGAAACACAGTTCCTCGGCGTACATGAGCTTCCGGTTGGCCCGTGCGCAGGCGGCGATCATTTCGTCCGCCTCCTCGAGGTTCATGGCCATGGGCTTTTCGAGGATCACGTGCCTGCCTGCCGCGGCGGCCGTCAGGACCGCCCGGTGATGGAGGAAATTGGGGATGCAGACGTCCACCACGTCGCAGCCCGATTCCCGAATTGCCGCCTCAAGGTCCGAGTACCAGAGGCCGATGTGGTGCTTGCGGGCGAAGGCTTCCGCGCGTTCCGGGTTCCGGGTGTACACCGCGACCACCTCGGCTTCCGGAACGAAACGTTGGTACGACTCGAGATGGATCTCGGCGATGAATCCAGCTCCAAGCAGGGCGACCTTGGTCTTGCTCATGACGCGTCCCCGATTAGCGCACGACGTTGCGTCCCCGGGCAAGCCGCCGTCCTTCCGCGGCCCATCCGGCCCCCTGCGGATTTCCCCCGAGCCTTGGACCGTATTTGTCCCACCCCTTCCGGCATGATGGCTGCGACAACGACGAAAGGTGCCCCATGCCCCGCCAACAACTGGAACTGATCCTGCCGCAGCCCGTCAGTCCGACTCCGCCGTTCCGGCTGTCCGGCACGTGCCGCGGATCCCGGCGCCGCACCGCGGCGCGCTGGTGGTTCGATCGGATGCGGGCCGCCGTGGAAAGGGCGCCGGCGTGGGGGGAAGTGTCAGCGGCACCGGCAGGGCCCTCGGAGGGACCGGCTTCGCAGCCGGTTTGAAGCTGCGCCATGCGCGATGCTCGCCTCGTGTTGGGCTTCGCGCTCTCAGGCTGGAGCCGGGGCGAGATTTCGACCGGGTGAAGCAGGACACGGCGGTGCATCTCGGCGTTGTGGGTGAGGAGGCAGTGCATCGGAGGGACGAGCTCCGCGAGTCCTCAACCCAACGCTCCACACGCATGCGGCCTTGTGGAACTCGGCCCTCCGAGGCGATGCTTCGCGAAGTTCACTCCTCTCCCCACAACTCCGGGATGCACGGAGGACCCGGGCATCTGCAAAACAGAAGTTGACTAACTAGTCCAGAATCAGGACAGTCGGCGGCGTCGCTGAGCCCGGGGCCGGACCCGGCGCCGACGCGGAGCGGAATGCGAAGTCACCATGGGTCGCACCAGTCAATCGCGCGAGAAGCTGATGAAAGCCGTCACCGAGCTGATCTGGACGGGCTCGTATGGCAGCACCACGATCGAACAGATCTGTGAGCGTGCCGGGGTGAAGAAGGGGAGTTTCTACCATTTCTTCGAGTCCAAGGCCGCCCTGGCCACCGCGGCGATCGAGGCCGACTGGGAGGAGCATCGACCCCGGTTGAACGAGATCTTTTCCCCCGTTCATCCTCCCCTGGAGCGGATCCGGCGCTATTGCGGCATGGAGTACGACGACCAGGCAGCGTTGAAGAGCCTGCATGGGAGAACGCTTGGTTGTCCTCTCTGCACGCTGGGCACCGAAATCTGCGGGATCGAGGACAGTCTGCGCCTCAAGGTCAGCGAGGTGATGGATCAGTTCCGCCGCTATTTCGAGACGACCATCCGGGACGCCCAGGCCGAGGGCAGCGTCCCGGTCGCCGATGCCGGCGCCAAAGCGCGGGCCGTGTTCGCCTACGTGGAGGGACTCCTCGCCCAGGCACGGATTGCGGACGACGTGGAGGTGCTGCGGGAGATGGAGCGCGGCATCCTGGATCTGCTCGGGGCGCGATCCGAATTCGCCGGCCGACCGTGATCGCCCTTTTTTTCGGCATGTATTTGACTAGACGGTCAACTTTTTGTGTCGATGGCCCGAAAGGGGACTCCCGGACGCCCGGTTCGTTCGCCAGAGTCAGCTTCGTCGGGCCGCATCGTCCGGCCATGCCCCGGAAGGCCTCGTTGGATCGCCTGCCTTTGTCCCGAAACCCCAAACCCAATCGTTGTGCAGCATATGGAATCTGTCCGCCCCCGTTCGTCCGGTCCGCCTTCTGCCGTGTCTGAGGAAGCCGCCTGTCCCCCAAGGCCGGGCTGGATGGCGTCCGTTGTCCTCCTTGCCGTGCTGGTCGCCGCGGGCACGGCTCTGGCGACGTGGAAGGCGCGCGCCCTGCAGGCGGCCGACGCCCTCGCCGCCCAGCAGGCGGAACCGATGGAGTTCGTCACCACGGCGGTTGCCGAACCGCGTGAGCATCGGCGCTCGATCACCTCGATCGGGACGGTGCTGGCCCTTCGTTCGACCACGTTGCGCAACGAACTGCCTGGCACGGTGCGCGAGGTGCGGTTGACACCGGGCGGCATCGTTGAGGCCGGGACATTGCTGGTCGCGATGGATGTCTCGGTGGAAGAGGCCGAACTGAAGGCGGTCGAGGCACAGGCGGCCCTGGCCGAGACGTTGCTGCACCGGGTCGAACGCGCGGTCCAAAGCCGGGCCACATCCCAGATGGAATGGGATCGCGCCCGTGCGGACCTCGATGTGGCGCGGGCCCAGATGGAACGACTCCGGGCGGTGATTGCCCGCAAGACCGTCCGGGCTCCGTTCCGCGCCCGTCTCGGCCTGAGCGATGTGCATCCAGGCCAGTACCTCGAAACGGGCACCCTGCTGACCACCGTGCAGGGGGTGGACGACGCGGTCCATGTGGACTTTGCGGTGCCCCAGCACGTGGCGGAACAGCTTCAAGTGGGCGAGCAGGTGACCCTTCTGCCCGGGCTTCTCCGCGAGGAGGTGTCTGCCGCCGTGGTGGCGCTCGACGCCCGCGTCGATCCCCGGACCCGCAACACCCTGGTGCGGGCGCGCGTTGAGGACGGCCGGGTCCTGCCGGGTCCCGGCGCGTCGGTCCGGGTCCGCGTACCGGCCGGCGCCCATGTCGCCGCCGTCGCGGTGCCGGTCAGCGCGGTGCGCAAAGGACCGGAAGGCGATCATGTCTTCGTGGTCTCGCCCGACGAGGAAGGGAAGGTCCGGGCCCGGGTCCGGCGGGTCCGCTCCGGGCCGATTCTCGGGGACGAGGTGTTGGTCATGGAAGGACTGGCGGCGGGCGAGACGGTGGCGGCGTTCGGCTCGTTCAAGCTGCGCGAGGGGGTCCTGGTGGCGGCGGTGCGGCACGCCGTTGCCGGGGAGGCTGCGAACTGACCCGTTGCCTGAGACTGCGTCGTCCTTCGAGCCATTACCCAGCCCGGGCCATCCATGCGTTACGTCACCGACATCTTCATCAGGCACCCCGTTCTCGCGGTGGTGCTCAACCTGGTCATCGTGCTGGTTGGCGTGCGGGCACTGACCCAACTGCCGGTCCAGCAGTATCCCAGCATCGAGAGCGCGTCGGTGGTGATCACCACCGTGTACACGGGAGCCAGCGCGGAAACGGTGCGCGGGTTTCTCACCACGCCGATCGAACGGGTGGCCTCGGCGATCGGCGGGGTGGATCACATCGAGTCCACCAGCCGCGCCGGGATCAGCATTGTCACCGTCCGGTTGAAGCTGAACCACAGCAGCACGGCGGCCCTTGCGGAGATCACGGCCAGGCTCCAGCAGGTGCGGTCGGAACTCCCCGCGGAAGCGGAGCCGCCGGTGGTCGAGGTGCAGCGGGCGGACCGGCCCTACGCCTCGTTCTACCTGAGTTTCTCGTCGCGGGAGCGGAGCGTTCCGGCCATCACCGACTGGCTTGCCCGGACGTTGCAGCCGCAATTCGCGACCCTGGCGGGCGTGCAGCGGGTGAGCTTCGAGGGCGGACGTCCGATCGCCATGCGGGTCTGGATCGACCCCGACCGTCTGGCCGGGGTCAACCTGGCGCCCGGGGACGTCCATGCCGCGCTCCAGCGCAACAACTACCTCGCGGCGGTCGGGCAAACCAAGGGCCAATGGGTCCAGGTCAACCTGCTGGCCAACACCGATCTTCGGACCGTCGAGGAATTCGAGAACCTCATCGTATCGGAGCGGGACGGCGCCCTGGTGCGTCTGGCCGACGTGGCGCGGGTGGAGTTGGGCGCCGAGGAACCCGACTGGATCGCCAAGTTCAACGAGCGCGAGGCCGTGTACCTCGGGGTCTGGCCGCTGCCCGGCTCCAACGAGATCGAGGTGGCCGCGCGGCTTCGCGCCGAGATGGAACGGGTGCGTCCGACGCTGCCACCGGACATCGAGATGGAACTCGCCTATGACGCCACGGTGTTCATGCGCGACGCCCTGCGCGAGATCGGCATGACCCTGGCGGAGACCATGGCCATCGTCGCCCTGGTGATCGTGCTGTTCATGGGGTCGCCCCGGACGGCCCTGGTGCCCCTGGTGGCCATGCCGGTCTCGCTGATCGGTGCGGTGGTGGTCATGTACGCCCTGGGCTTCAGTCTCAACCTCCTGACCATTCTGGCCATCGTGCTGTCGGTCGGGCTGGTGGTGGACGACGCCATCGTCGTGGTGGAGAACGTCGAGCGCCATGTCCGGGAGGGGAAGACGCGCATCGAGGCGGCGCTGGTGGGGGCGAGGGAACTGATCGGCCCGATCGTGGCCATGACCGTCACCCTGGCCGCGGTGTACACGCCCATCGCCTTCCAGGGCGGGCTCACCGGGATGCTCTTCCTCGAATTCGCCATCACGCTTGCCGCGGCGGTGGTCTTCTCGGGGATGGTGGCCATCACCCTGTCGCCGGTGATGAGTTCCCGCTTCGTGCATCCGCACGGACGGGAGAGTGCGCTGACGCGGCTGGTGAACCGCGCCTTTGACGCGGTACGACGCGGCTATGCGCGCCTGCTGGACATTGCCCTGGGCATGCGCTGGACGGTGGTGGTGGCGGCCCTGGCGATCATGGCGGCGGCCTGGCCGTTCTATCACCATTCGCGCCGCGAACTCGCGCCCGTCGAGGACCAGAGCCACATCAGTCTGTTCCTCGAAGCCTCCCCGGACTCGACCATCGAGGCGACCTCCCGGCAGTCCCTGGAAGTCGTGCGGGCGATCACCGGATTCGAGGAAGCCCGGTTCATGTGGTCCCTCACCGCCGGATGGGGCGGGTTTGGAGGGCTGGTGGCGAAGGACTGGCGCGAACGGGAGCGGTCCACCGAGGCCATGTATGGCGAGGTGTACGGGGCGGTGTCGCAGATTCCCGGACTCCGGGTGTTTCCCCGGCTCGACCCGCCGCTGCCGACTCCCGGCCAGTACGATGTCGAGCTGGTCCTCCAGAGCGACGCGCCGCTCGACCGGATGTTGGAACTCGCCACCGCGGTGGTCCAGGCCGGCTGGCAGAGCGGGAAGTTCCTCTACGTGGACACCGACCTGAAGATCGACCAGCCGGAGGCCCGGGTGGTCCTCGATCGCGAGCGACTCGCCGATCTCGGTCTCGACCTTGCCACCGCCGGTCGCGAACTGGGGACCGTTCTCGGGGGCGCCTACGTGAACCGGTTCAATTACCACGACCGGAGCTACAAGGTGATCCCCCAGATCGGCGACGAGGACCGCACGACGGTCGGACCGCTGCTGGACTTGAAGATCAAGACCGGCGACGGGGACCTGGTACCGGTCTCCTCGTTCACGCACATCGAATCCGGCACGGCCCCCCGGTCGCTGAACCGCTTTCAGCAGCGCAACGCCGTCCGCGTCTTCGGAGGGGTGCAGCCGGGGGTGACCAAGGAGGAGGCCCTTCGGGTGCTCGAGAACGCCGCCAACGCCGCGCGAGGACCCAATGTGGTGCTCGATCACGCCGGCGAGTCGCGCCAGATCCGGCGGGAGGGATCGGCCCTGACGGTGACGCTCGGGTTCGCGGTGGCGCTGATCTACCTGGTTCTTGCGGCGCAGTTCCGGAGCTTCCGGGATCCGCTCATTGTGCTCCTGGGCTCGGTGCCGCTGGCGATCTCGGGGGCGCTGCTTTTCAGCTTCCTCGATCTCACGACGATCAACATCTATTCCCAGGTCGGCCTCATCACCCTGGTCGGGCTGATCGCCAAGAACGGCATCCTCATTGTCGAGTTCGCCAACACCCTCCGCGAACGCGGCCAGGATCGGGCCTCGGCCCTTCGCGAAGCCTGCCTCACCCGGTTTCGACCGGTGCTGATGACCTCGGCCGCCACGGTGTTCGGGCACTTCCCGCTGGTGCTGGTCACGGGGCCGGGCGCGGCGGCCCGCAACAGCATCGGGATCGTTCTCGTGGCGGGCATGGTGGTGGGCAGCCTGTTCACCCTGTTCGTCGTCCCGGTGTTCTATTCGCTGCTCGCCACCCGCCACCGGGGTGTGCCGGTGCCGGCGACCCCGGAACAGCCCGCCCCGCAGATCGCCCCAACCCCCGTCGGCGCCGCCTGAGAACGGACCGGCGTCCCCGTGGAGATCCTCTTGTGAAAGCCTATCGAATCCCGTGTTCCTGGGTCCTGGTCATGGCCGGCGCCCTGACCGCGGCCTCCGCCGCCGTGGGCCCGGACTACCAGCGTCCCGAAACGCCCGCGCCCGCTGCCTACAAGGCCTCCGAATGGGGGGATTGGAAGCCGGGCGAACCCATGGATCACCTGGGCAGGGGCCCATGGTGGGAGTTGTTCAACGATCCGGAACTCGACCGTCTCGCGGTTCTGGCCGCCGGTTCCAACCAGGAACTCCGGGCCGCGATGGCCACAGTCGAACAGGCCCGCGCCGCCGCCCGGATTGCCAGGGCCGACCTCCTTCCCGCCGTGGATGCCCAACCGGGCTTCCGGAGGGAACGGTTTTCCCCCAACCAGGAACCCGACTTCGGCGCCATCACCGCCAACACGTTCCGCGTGCCGCTCGACCTGAGCTACGAACTGGATTTGTGGGGACGCGTGCGGCGCGGTTTCGAAAGCGCCCGCGCCGAGGCCGCGTCCCGCCAGGCCGCCCTGCACACCGTCCTGCTCACACTCCAGGCCGACGTCGCCCAAAACTACTTTCGCCTCCGGGCGCTCGATGCCGAGATCGCCGTCGTGCGCCGGACTCTCGACCTGCGCCGCGAGCAGGTCGGCATCGTGGACGGGCGCCTGGAGGCCGGGTTGGGACCCGAACTCGATGTGGCCCGGGCCCGCACCGAACTGGCCGTGGCCGAGGTGGAACGGGCCGCCCTCGAACGCCAGCGCGGCGAACTCGAGAACGCCCTCGCCATCCTCACCGGCCAGCCGCCCCCGGCGTTCCGCCTCGCGCCCCGCCCCGATCCGTTGGGGGAAGCGGAACCCGAACCGCCGCTCGTTCCCGCCGGCCTGCCCTCGGCCCTCCTCGAGCGGCGCCCGGACATCGCCGAGGCCGAGCGCCAACTGGCGGCGGACAACGCCCGGATTGGCATTGCCCGTGCGGCCTTCTTCCCGGTGGTCCGGCTGACCGGGTCGGGCGGGTTCCTGAGCGCGGATGTGGAAAGCCTGTTCCAGTGGGAAAGCCGCGTCTGGTCCATCGGGCCAAGCGTCTCGCTCCCCCTCTTCGCCGGAGGACGTCACCGCGCCGGGCTTCGACAGTCGAAGGCCCGCTTCGAGGAATCCGTGGCGCGGTATCGGCAGCGGATCCTGGTGGCCTTCGGGGAGGTGGAAGACGCCCTCGCCGCCCTTCGCCACCTGGCGGTCCAGGCGGACGCTCAATCGGAAGCGCTGGCGCAGTCGCTCCGGGCCCGCGACCTGGCCCAGGCAGGCTTCACCACCGGCCTGACCGATTTCCTCAGCGTCATCGATGCCGACCGCGAGGCCCTTCGCAACGAGCGTGCGATTCGGCAGATCGCCGGACAGCGCCGCATCGCCGCCGTCCAGTTGATCAAGGCTCTTGGGGGTGGCTGGGAAAACGGACCCGACAAAGTCCCGCGTGACCCGGTTGCCGTTCGTCCCTAGGATCGGCGCGTGATGTCGTCGCAGTTGGCGGAATACGTGCCGGTTCTCCTGCTGGGCCTGGTGGCGGTGGGTTTCGCAGCGGGGATGCTGGGGCTTTCGGTGCTCCTCGGGGCGCGGTCGCGTCGCACGGCGGTCAAGGACACCCCCTACGAATGCGGCATGGAACCGCAGGGGGAGGGTTCGGCCCGCTTCTCGGTGAAGTTCTATCTGGTGGCGATGCTGTTCATCCTGTTCGACATCGAGGTGGTCTTTCTCTACCCGTGGGCCGTGGTGTACCGGGAGCTGCTGCCCGAAAGCGCGGGGATGATTTTCGGCGCCATGGCGAGCTTCCTCGGCATTCTCTTCGTGGGCTACATCTACGCCCTCAAGCGGAAGGCCTTCGACTGGAAGAGTTCCACCTGACCGGCGTTCACTCGGGGTCGCCCCACGCTTCGTCCAGCGGCCAGCTCGGGCGGATTTCGGCGTCGTAGGGAGTGCTTTCGCCCCGGGCCAGCCGTCGCTCCGCCAGCACGCCAACCATCGCCGCGTTGTCGGTGCACAGAGCGGGCTCTGCCAGTCGCACCCGCAGTCCGTGCCGCGCCGCCTCGGTGGCCAGCAGGGCACGGAATCCCCGGTTGCAGGTGACACCTCCCGACGCGCTGACCAGCGACAGCCGCAACCGGATGGCGGCGGCGACCAGCTTGCCGACCAGCACTTCAATAATGGCGGCCTGCACACTGGCGCAGAGGTCGCGGCGCCCGGCCGGATCGGCGGCCACGTCCGGGTGCTTGTCGAGGAAGGTCCGGACGGAGGTCTTCAGTCCGGAGAAGCTGAAGTCGTCCCCGTGGCTGCGCAGGAGGGGGCGCGGGAAGGGATGGGCTTCGGGATTCCCTTCAGCCGCCAGCCGATCCACCCAGGGCCCTCCGGGATACGGCAGGCCGATCAGCTTGGCCACCTTGTCAAAGCACTCGCCGGCAGCGTCATCGAGCGTGGATCCCAGCACGCGATGGCGCAGGTCGGTGTCGAGGTGGACGAGCACGGTGTGTCCGCCGCTGGCGATCAGGGCGATCCCGGGTTCGAACGACGTGAAGTCCGCCCGCAGGGGATCGCCGCCGATCCAGGGCGAGAAGAGATGGGCTTCGTGGTGGTGAACGCCAAGAAACGGCACGTGGCGGGCAAAGGCGAACGACTGGGCGGCACGGACGCCAATCAGCAGGGCCTGCGGCAACCCGGGGCCGCGGGTGGCCGCCACGGCGTCGATCTGCGACGCCTCCAGCCGGGCCTGTTCGAGGGCGAGTCTCACGACCGGCGGCAGATTTCGCAGGTGCTCGCGTGCCGCCAGTTCCGGAACGACTCCCCCATACTCGGCATGGAGGGCCGTCTGGGAGGAGACCACATTGGCCAGCACCGCTCCGTCACTCACGACGGCCACGCTGGTCTCGTCGCAGGAAGTCTCGATGGCAAGGACGCGCACGGGCGGGGGACGACGCCGGGGTCAGGCGCGTCCGGACCTCTCGGCGGCCAGGATCTGGAGGCCGCGCAGGTAGTCGCGGGCGCGTTCGAGCGGCAGATCGCGGGTCTGCAGGGCGCGCTCGCGCTCGGCCGGTCCCAGCGCATCCAGGGCCCCGGGCAGGCGTCGTCGGAGAAGGTCCCGTTCCTCCTCGTCGGAGAGTTCGACGATGCTGTCGGGGGTGATGCCCTGCTCGTGGATGACGCGGTTGCTGGGGGTGTAGTACTTGGCCGTCGTCAGGCGGAGGGCCGATCCATCCGGGAGAGGGAGCACGCTCTGGACGGATCCTTTGCCGAAGGTCTGCTCCCCAAAGATGCGGGCACGGTCGAGGTCCTGCAGGCAGCCGGCCACGATCTCCGAAGCGCTGGCGCTGCCCCCGTTGACGAGCACCGCGAGGCGCAGCCTGGGGTAGCGACCGCGGCCGGAGGACCGGAATTCGCTCTGCTTGACCCCGCGCCGGCCCACGGTGGAGACGACCAGTTGATCGCGGGCGAGAAACTTGTCGCACACACGGAACGCCGAATCGAGGAGGCCGCCGGGATTGTCGCGCAGATCGAGAATCAGGGATTTCATGCCGGCCCGGGACATGACTTCGAGGGCGCTCTCGAGTTCGCCCGCCGTCTTCTCCCCGAACTGGGTGATCTGGACGTATCCAATGCCGTCCTCGAGCAGGCGGAAGTTCCGTCGCCCGTCGAGGTCCCGTACCGTGTAGATCGGAATGATCGCCCGGGTCAGCCTGTGGTCACTCGTCTCGTCGGTGCTGGGTCGGAAGGTGGTGATGCGGACATCCGTGCCCGGGCGTCCGCGAAGGCGGGTCACGACGTCCTGGAGCTGCCAGCCGGTGGTCGGCTCCCCTTCGACGGCGACAAGGAGATCGCCGGGAACCAGGCCGGCCTTCGCGCCCGGGGCGTTCTCGATGACATCCACGATGGTGATGTTCCCGCCGTGCGGGGAAATGGTCACGCCCACGCCCCCGAACTCCCCCTCCGTGTCGTCCTTGAGATCGTCGAACCGCCGCGGTTCGAGGAACTCGCTGTGGGGGTCCAGCGAATCCAGCATGCCCCGGACGGCTGCGGTGAGCAGGTCCCGATAGCTCAGGTCCTCCCCGTCCACGTAGTCGTTGCGGATCAGGTGCAGGACCCGGGAAAAGATGGCGAGCTGGGGATAGACATTGTCGCCGTCCGACGCCCGTGCCTCCGCCGCATAGAAGCGGACGCCCATCACCAGGTGGACCAGCAGCAGCAGGGAAACCGACCCCAGGATCATTCGGCGGCTCATAGCAGACCTTCCGTCACCACAACGTCCGGCACCCTAGAAGTCCCGACCTCACCCGGCAAGCGCCGGGACTGGAGCGATGGATTAAGGACTCGCGGAGCTCGTCCCTCCGAAGGGTGAAACGGGGTGGTGAAATCGGAGGGCCGGGTTCCACGAGGCCGCAGGGGAGGGGTGCGATGGGCTTGAGGACTCGCGGAGCTCGTCCCTCCGGAGTGGGGCGGGAACGGACGTCATTGGCCCGTCGCGCTTCCAGCCGCCCGCAGGAGCCATTCGATGTAGGGAACGTCGCCCGGGTACGTGACCTTGGGGTTGGGCGCGCGCGATTCCACCAGCCGCACCCGCTGCCCGATATGCTCGCAGGCAGCCGTGTCGTCGGTGACCCGGAGGCCCGCCAATTTCACGGCCTCCAGCGCCCGTTCGAGGAGGGATCGTCGGAAGATCTGCGGCGTCTGCACCGCCCACAGGCGCGACCGATCCAGGGTATGCTCGATCCATCGGCCATCGCCGCTTTCCTTGATCGTGTCGGTCACCCGCTGGGCGGTGACGGCAGCGCCCGCTTCCCGGGCTGCGGCGAGGGTGTCGAGGACTGTGCCGACCGGGGTGCATGGGCGGGCGGCGTCGTGGACGGCGACCCATTCGCAGTCGGGCGATGTGGCCTGGAGACCGTTCCACACAGAATCCTGGCGTTCGGGCCCCCCGGGGACGAGGCGCCATGGCAGCCGGGGAGCCAGCGCGGCAGCCAGTTCCTCGAAGGCCGGTTCCATGCCGGCCCGGACCACCACGATGATCTCGCCGAGCGCCGGGACGGCATCCAGGCGCGACCAGGTGTGGGCCACCACCGGCCGGCCGGCGACTTCGAGGAACAGCTTGTCGCGGTCGGGACCGAAGCGTGTCCCGGACCCGGCCGCGACCAGGATGGCGGAAACCATGGGGATGAGAGTCGCGGCGCCCTACCGTGCGGCGAGGCCATCCCGGTCCGTCAGGCACCAAAGCCCCTCCCAGGTCCGGAGGAAGATGTCGCCGCGGGACATGGCCGGACTGGCGTTGATGGGTTCGGCGATGGAATTGGTGGCCATGACCTCGAAGTTCGGTGAGGCCCGCAGCACGAAGGTGTCGCCGCTCTTGTTCACGGCGTAGATGCGGTCGCCGACGAGGGTGGGTGACGACCACGACCCGCCGGCCGGTCCGGGACCCTTGAGGCGCTCCTCCCAGAGCTGGCGACCGGTGGCCACGTCGAGGCACTCCATCAGACCCTCCATATTGAACACGTAGGCGCGGCCATCGAACACCACCGCCGATCCCAGCCGGTTCTTGCGGGCCCGCACCTCGTGCCAGACCCGGTGGGTCCGGCTGACATCGCCGTGCCCCCCGGTGCGAACCAGCAGGCTGCTGCCGAAGAAGCCGCCCATGGCCAGGACGGCGTCCCCGACCGGCACGGGGGAGGTGTACACGAGCGGATTCAATCCGGGATCGCGCCACAGTTCGCGGCCGGTCTCCGGAGCGTAGGCGCGGACCGATTCAGGAAAGGCGAGGATCAATTCGTGATGGTCACCGGCCGGGACGACCAGGGGCGTGCTGAACGTGCCGATGATGCCCGGCAGCCGGCCCTGGAAGCCGTCGAATCGCACGGTGGGCACGGGTTCGGGGAGGAGAACCTCCCAGGCAACGCGACCGTTGCGTTTGTTCAGGGCCACCAGCTTCGAGCCTTCGCCGGGTCCGTGGTACACGTACACCCGGTCGCCATGCAGGACGGGCGACGACGAGTAGCCCCACTCGTGGCGTTGCGGGCCCAGGCTGCGGGTCCACAGGATCCCGCCTTCGAAGTCGAACGCCCACACGCCTGCCGATCCGAAGGTGACCACCACCCGTTCGCCGTCCGTCACCGGCGAGGCCGCGGCGTAAGGATTGTCCTGGTGGGTCTCCTCGCGCGGTTCCCCGAAGGTGCCGGCCTGCCAGAGCTGGCGTCCGGTCTCGCGATCGAAGGCCAGCACCAGACGCTGGTGGGTGCGGTCGATCGCCTGCGTCACGAACACATGGTTGTCCCACACCACCGGGGTTGAATTGCCGCGGTCCGGAAGGTTTACCCGCCAGCGGACGTTTTCCTTCGCGCTCCAGTGGAGCGGAAAGCGGGCCTCCGCGGTCGTGCCGTCGCCACTCGGACCGCGCCAGGCGGGCCAGTTGGCGGGGAGGGAAAGGGGGACGGCCCCGGCACAGGCCGTCGCAAGGGCCAGGAGGAAGCGGTAGCGCATGGGCCGGGAGCATACCCATTCCCCGGTTCCCGCCAAGCGGGAGGCAACGGGGTCAAATCATTACATTCGGTTATTCGTCCGGGACCGGTTGCCTGTAAGGGCTGACCCCGTCGGGATCGGTTGGATGGCTGGCCCGATCCGTTCGATCCTGCCCGGAGCTCCCGTTCCGCCTGGGAACTGGGGAGGGCGATGCGGGGCCTTTCTCGATTTCGCCGAGTTGCCTCTGGACAATCCCGCCCGCGGTCGATCAGGGTTCCAACACTCCGATAGTGGGCCATGGCTGGAGGGTGTTGTTCCGAACCCGCGGTGTGGGCCGGTCCGCTGCGGCGCAAGGAATCCTCAATCCATGAACCTGTCTTCCAGTTTGCGCACCTTACTCCTTTCGCTGTTTGCCGCCGGGTTGTCGCTTGCCCCGGCGAACGGGCAATTGGTCGGCTTCTATCCGTTCGATGACGCCGGGAATCCCCTGCAGGACGCCAGCGGATCCGGCAACGACCTGACCGCGGGAGCCGGCGCGACCGATCCCGTGTACCATCCCGAAGGAGGCCTGAGCGGAGGCGCCTATTTCTACAATGGCGCCCAGAACTGGGTGGTGCCCATCGACATCAATCCCGGCACCCTCAGCCAACTCACCGTGGGCGCCTGGGTTCGAACCACGAGCCTGACGTCGGGCCTGCGCAAGGTCATCGGGCACGACGACGGCGGGTGGGATCGCACGATCGGTCTGGATAACCGGAATCCGCCGGGGGAAACCGGCAGCCCGTTCCGCTACATGTCCTTCGCCGGCAGCACGACCCACTACACGCCGAACGATGTCCCCGGCCCGGTCAGCACCAACGACTGGACCCTGCTCGTCGCCGCCTACGACGAGTTTTCCTCCACGGTCACCCTCTACGTCGATATCAACGCCAACACCGTCGGCGACGAAGTGATCGTTGCCACGGCCGTGGATGCCTTCTTCTCCCCCGGCCACGAAACCGCCGCCCTCGGCAATCTGCGTCCGGACAACGTGAGTGAGGGCTGGATCGGCTACATCGACAACGCCTTCTTCTTCGACCGCATCCTCACCGCCGAGGAAGTCACCCGTATCCGGAATCAGGGAACGCCCGATCTCAGTTTCGTGGCCGACCCGAACTTCTCCGCTGTCTCCGTGCCGGACCTCGCCGCGCTGCCCAAGTCCCCGACCCCCCACACGATCACGCTCCCCATCCGCAACGATGGTGCGGGCCAGACGCTGAACATCCAGGCCCCGGCGATCTCAGGCGCGGACGCCTCGTTCTACCAGGCAACCTCCTTCCCGGCACAACTGGCTCCGGGCGCCTCCGGAACCATCACCGTGGTCCTGGATCCCCAGGGTCAGGTCGGTCGGTTCGAAGGCCTCCTCACCGTGCTCAGCGACGACAGTGTCCAGCCCAGGACAACCCTCGATCTGGCCGCCACAATCGTGCCGGACGGCAGCGGGGACCCGCAATTGGTTCGGGTCTCGTCCGAACCGGTCTTCGGTCCATTCATCACGTCCCCAAGGACCGCGACCTTCGACATCCGGAATGAGGGCGCGACCGGGACACTCACCATCACGGGGGCTTCGTTGGTCGGCCCGGATGCGGCGCACTACACGATCGACGCGTTCCCTGACGCCCTGGCCCCCGGGGCCACGGGCCAGGTCCGCGTCACCTTCAACGCCCAGGGTTCCACCCGGGGTTCCTTCACGGCGTCGATCCGGTTCATCAGCAACGACGCCGCCAGCCGGGTCACGCTGGTGAACCTGCCGGTCACCCTTGCCCGGCCCATCCGACCGGCCCTGATCGGGTTTTATCCGTTCGACGATGCCGCGGATCCGCTCAAGGACGAGAGCGGCGGCCTGCGACATCTTGTGGAAACAGCGGATGGATTCTCGACCCCCTCCCATGACCCGCAGGGCGGCGTCGAGGGCGGCGCGTTTTTCTTCGATGGTTCGACCCGGCTCATCGCCCCGATCGACATCAATCCCAGTGTCCTTCCCGAACTGACCCTGGGTGCATGGGTCCGGGCGGACAACCTGGACTCCGGTCTCCGGAAGATCATGGGCCATGACAATGGTGGCTGGGACCGGGTGGTCGGCCTCGACAACCGGCCCGCGCCGGACGCCCCGTTCCGCTACACGGCCTTCACCGGCAACAGCCCGGGACCGCTCGATCTCCCGGGACCCGAAAGCTTCGAGGACTGGACCTTCGTGGCGGCCACGTTCAACCAGGTCCTCAACGAGGTGGTGGTCTATGTGGACATCGACTCCAGCACCACATCCGATGCCCTGGTCTCGGATCGCGCCACCACGACCCATGGGCCCGGCTTCACCACGTTCTCCATCGGCAGCATCAATCCCAACAGCCCTGCGGAAGGCTGGGTCGGTTCCATCGATAATGTGTTCGTCTATGGCGCCATCCTTTCGCCGGAACAGTTGACCCGCCTCCGGGACGGTCGCCGTGCGGCCATCCTCGCCAATGATCCCGACCCGGACCCGGATCCCGAGCCCACCGCCCCCACGATCGAATCCGTCTCCCACTCGGGAACCAGCCTGACCATCGTGTGGACCAGCGGGGCCGGGGTGTCGTACTCGATCCAGTACACCGAGAGCCTGACGCCCGCCGCGTGGACCACGATCGGCACCCGGATGAGCGAGGGGGCCACGACGACGTATCAGGATACCGATGCCGCCCGAATGGGCCGTGCTGCCGGGTACTACCGGGTGGTGATTCCCGCGGCCAACTGAACGGGGCACCCCCCCCCGGACCTCGACGCCACCCTGATGGAGCGGCCCCGTATTTCAAAAATGCAGGGCCGCTCCAGTGGCGGCCGGTGCGTCCCGGAGTTGCGGGTGAGGAGGCAGCGAATCGGAGGGACGAGCGCCGCGAGTCCTCAACCCAACGCTCCACACCGTTGCGGCCTCCTGGAACCCCGCCCTCCGAAGCGACGCTTGGCGAAGTTGGCACCTCTCCTCACAACTCCGGGATACACGGGTGTCGGCTGGCAAGCCGTTGTTCTCTCCCTTTCCGGGCCCGAAACCCGGAAGCTTGCGCCCCACCTCCGTGCCTTGTGATCCGGGAACGCAGCCGTTGGCAGGGTGGCGGCCGGCTGTGGCGGCGGTCGCGGGGGCATGCTGCCTTCTCGTTCCAGGCGCACAGGCGGCCTCTTCCGAAGTCCCACCCGCCTCCGGTTCCCGGCTGACGCCCCTCGATGTACCCTCCCGGGGCGCCACCGGCTTCGTCCGCCTGGCCCCCGAACAGACCGGTGTCCATTTCACCAACCGTGTTCCGGAGGCGTGGCTGAGTCGCAATCAGCTCTACGAACTGGGTTCCGGTGTGGCCCTCGGTGACATGGACGGCGACGGATGGATCGATCTCTATCTCTGCGCCATCGACGGCCCGAACAGGCTCTACCGCAACCTCGGTGACGGCACCTTCCTCGACGTGACCGAACCGGCCGGGGTGGCGTGCGCCGGACAGGCGTCCACCGGGGCGGTGTTTGCCGACATCGACGGCGACGGCGACCTCGACCTGATCGTGAACAGTCTGGGCGGCGGCACCCGCGTCTTCCTCAATGATGGCCGGGGCCGGTTCACCGAGGTCACCCAGGACAGCGGGCTTGCCGGGGCCCATGGCAGCACGAGCCTCGCCCTGGCCGATATCAACGGCGATGGCCACCTCGATCTCTACGTCGCGCGTTACCACACCCGGACCGTCAAGGATGCACCCCACCTGCTCAACGATGTCCGGGCCGGGACCGTCAACGGCCGGTTCGTCGTCACACCGGCCGACCGCTTCCAACCGCTGTTCCTCAAGTCCGGCGGTGTCAGCCTCTTCGAACGAGGCGAAGCCGACACGCTCTACCTCAACGACGGCACCGGACGCTTCACCCCGGTCTCGTGGACCGACGGCACCTTCCTGGACGAAGAGGGCGAGCCCCTGACCGAACCGCCCCTCGACTGGGGACTTGCCGTGGCATTCCGGGATCTCAACGGCGATCGCGCTCCCGACCTCTACCTCTGCAACGACTTCTTCCACTCGCCCGACCGGATCTGGATCAACGACGGGCACGGCCGCTTCCGGGCCATCCCCAGACTCGCCCTCCGGAATCAAAGCCTGTCGTCCATGGCGGTCGATTTCGCCGACATCAATCGCGATGGCCATGACGACATCTTCGTCCTCGACATGCTGGCCACCACCCATCGGGACCGGCATCGCCATCGCGCCAGCCGCATCCATCTCCAGGTCGAACGTCCCTTCACCCGGCCCGACTACCGTCCCGAGTACCCACGCAATACCCTGGCGCTCGCGCGTGGCGACGGGACCTATGCAGAGATCGCCCAGTATGCGGGCCTCGACGCCTCCGGCTGGTCCTGGGGCGCCGCCTTTCTCGACGTGGACCTCGATGGCTACGAGGACATCCTCGTCACCACCGGCAATCTGCGGGATGCCAACGACGCCGATTCCGGCCGGGACCGCTCCGGTCGCCTGGACGCCGCACGCCCCCGGTCCCGTCCGCCCCTGCCTTCAAGACTCGAACTGCCCTGCCTCGCGTTTCGAAACAACGGCGACCTTACCTTCACCGAGGTGGGCGCGGATTGGGGCTTCTCCACCCACGGCGTTTCGCACGGGATCGCCCTGGCGGACCTCGACAACGATGGCGACCTCGATGCGGTGGTGAACCACGTGGATCAACCCGTGGGGATCTATCGCAATACGGGGACCGCCCCCCGGGTTCAGGTCCGCCTCCACGGACGCGCTCCCAACACCCGGGCCGTCGGCGCGCGAATCCAGGTCACCGGCGGCCCGGGCGGCAGGCAATCCCAGGAGGTCATCGCCGGGGGGCGTTACCTTTCCGGCGACGATCCCGCACGCACCTTCGCCGCCGGCACCGCGGCCAACCGGTTGGAGGTCCAGGTCACCTGGCGCAATGGCGCGGTCTCCCTGGTC
Source organism: Verrucomicrobiia bacterium (assembly GCA_019634625.1). Taxonomy (NCBI): domain Bacteria; kingdom Pseudomonadati; phylum Verrucomicrobiota; class Verrucomicrobiia; species Verrucomicrobiia bacterium. The sequence goes on along the minus strand of JAHCBA010000035.1, from coordinate 47,433 downwards.
CGCGATGTCCCCGCCAATCATCGCCTCGAGATCTGGGAACCCGAACGGCCCTCCTCGACGCCGTCGTCCGCCCCGCCCCCGGATCCCCTTCCCTGGTTCGAGGACCAGAGCGGCAGGCTCCGTCAGGCCCACGCGGAGCCCCCCTTCGATGAGTCCTCCCTCCAACCGCTCCTCGAACGTTCCCTGGCCAACCGCGGTCCCGGCGTCGGATGGTACGACGTGGACGGCGACGGCTGGGAGGACCTGTTCGTGGCCAGCGGCCGGGGCAGCCACCCGGTGCTCTACCTCAACGACACCCAGGGTTTCTTCCGCCCGCTGCGTCGCGCCGAACGGGCCCCCCTCGACCAGACCACCGTGCTGGGATGGCGCAGCCCCGACGGGCAGTCGCGGATGCTGTTCGGATATTCGCACTACGAAGGCTGGGGCCCCGCCGAACCCGCGGTCATTGAGTTTCCCCTGCGATCCTCCGATCCGCCCCAAACGTTGCCCGCCAGCCCATCGAGTGTCGGACCGCTGGCCCTCGGCATCGTGGACGGAACCCCGGTCCTGTTCGTCGGCGGGCAGGTCCGGCCGGGACGCTACCCCGAGGCCGCCTCATCCCGGCTTCTGACCTGGCGCGTCGGCGCCTGGCATCCCGACACCCAGGCCACCGCGGCGTTCGAGGCGGTCGGACTGGTCCAGGGCGCGACCTGGGCCGACCTCGACGGCGATGGGCGGCCCGAATTGATCCTCGCCTGCGACTGGAGTTCCCTGCGCGTCTTCGCCCTCGAGAACAACGTCTGGAAGGAGATCACCGCCCGCCTGGGTCTGGCCCGGTATCGCGGCTGGTGGAATGGCGTCGCCGCAGGCGATTTCGACGGCGACGGACGGCTCGATCTCGTGGCGACCAACTGGGGACGCAACACCCGTCACCAACGCCACCGGGCCCGGCCCCTGCGCCTCTACCACGGGGAATGGAGCGGCACCGGCCGGATCGATCTTCTCGAGGCCTATTACGATCCGGACCTTGCCAGGTACGTGCCCTTTCAGACCTGGGACGTGCTCCGGGAGTCCCTGCCGGCCCTCGCCGTCCGATTCGCCGGTCACGCCGCCTACGCCGAAGCGGGCATCGACGACATCCTCGTGGACCACGCAGCCACCACCCGCTGGATCGAGGCGGACTGGTTCGAGACCACCGTCTTCCTCAACCGGCCGGATGGTTTCGAAGCGCGCCCACTGCCCGCCGAGGCCCAGTTCGCTCCGGCCTTCGGTGTCACCGTCAGTGACTTCGATGGCGACGGCCACGAGGACCTGGTCCTGGCCCAGAACTTCTTCGGAGTGCCGGCCGACACGTCCCGCCACGACGCCGGTCGGGGTCTCCTGCTGCTGGGGGATGGCCAGGGCGGCTTTCGTGCCATTCCCGGACACGTCAGCGGCATCCGGCTCTACGGCGAACAGCGGGGCGCCGCCGCCAGCGATTTCGATCAGGATGGAAGGGTCGATCTTGTCATCGCCCAATGGAACGGGCCGCCCGGCCTCTTCCGAAACCGCAGCGCGACTCCGGGCCTTCGGGTCCGGCTCAACGGCGGGGCGGGAAACCCTGACGGCATCGGGGCCACCGTCCGGGTGCAGTATGGAACCCGCTTCGGACCGGCCCGGGCCGTGGTTGCCGGCAGTGGCTACGGGTCGCAGAACGGCGCCGTGCAGGTCATGGGCCTCGCCGGAACTCCATCCCACATTCAAGTGCGCTGGCCCGACGGCACCCTGACCGTCAGGCCCGTACCCCCGGGTGCACGGGAAATGCTCATCCGCTCCGGGGAAGGTTCAGTGGGGATGCCACGCCCGGATTCGAGCCGCTGACGCCACTGTGGAAACACCGGGAGTGCTGCATGAAGTGCCCGGGCTTCGTTCCTCTTCCGCGTCACCGCTTCCGCACAAAGCCCGCGTCCGCCCAGTTCGCCAGGTCCTCCCGGTTGCCATCCCCGGCGTCCATGGCCACCAGCGTCAGCACCTGGGCCCCCTGCGGCAACGGCACGTTGAACCGCCAGGCCGGGAACTGAATGCGCATGACCGGACTCGAAGCCACTTCACGGCCGTCGAGGAACACCTTGAACACCACACTCGGGTACCGCGCGAGATTCGACCCGTAACTCCGGTCCAGCAGGTGTTCGTCCACGCCGGCCAGCCCCACGAACCGTTCGTACCCGGGCTCGATCCGGTAACTCACCGCACAGGGCGCATGGACGCCCAGCCCGCGCTCGTACACCCGCCGTTGAATGCGGATCGGATCCCCGCGGTTGGACCGGTCTTTCTGCGGCGGACGCGTGTCCCCCGAATACCGCACCTCGCCCCCGTAGGTGTGTCCGAACCCCACGTTGCGGATCGGTTCGAGATCCCCGATCCGCACGTCCGGCATGGGCGGCTGCGGCGCCAGCTTCACGAACACCCCCTCCGATTCCGCGCTCACCAGCCTGCCCCCGTCGAAGCCCGCCGCCCGCAACCGCGTGGTCTCCGTCACCCGAAGCGGTCCGCCATACCGCGGCGAGGTCACCAGGGGAACCGTGCCATCCAGGGTGAACCGGATCTCGGCACCCGGCTGCAGCGGAGTCGCGAGGCTGACGACGATGGGTTCCTCGAAGAGATGCGGACGCATGGTCGTACCCCAGGGCGCGATCCGAACCGGATCCAGGACCGTGCCATCGTCCCGCCACCGCCCCATCCGCCTCAGTTCCTCGCCGAAATGAACGGTGGGCGCCAGGTACCGCTCGAAATGCGACACCACTTCCCCGGTGTTTCCATCCGGCGTGAAACCCCGCGAGGGATCGTAACCGGGATGCGCATCCGTCATGTCCCGGGCCAGCACGCACTGCAATCCCGCGGACTTCATGGCCCGCAGCCCCATCGGCTTCCCCAGCAGGCACACCTGGGTGTGAAATCCCATGTAGAGGAGGTGGGTCAATCCGAACTTCCGGCAGATCGCATACACCTCCTCCTGCGTGTCAGGCATCCAATCCCCCTCCCCGATCCGCAACCCGGGATGCATCCCGTCCCACCCGTAGTTGCCCGCACAACGCTCGCGCCCGCACGCACACCCGCCCGCGTCAGGTACCGGCGGACAAGTCACCTCCATCACTTTCGGAACCGGGGTCCCGGGCAGCGCCAGGACGGCCTCCCTCTGGGCGAACCCCGCGTAGTTGTCCACGACGTCACTCGGACAGAGCATCACCGTCATGCCCAGTTCCCGGGCCGCCTCGAGGGCCCGGTTCAGGCGCGGCACGATGGCATCCACCCGCAGGGTGGCGGTCTTGCACCAATGGTAGTTCCAGACATCCACCGCGATGACGCCCACCCGGCGCGGATCCACCCGCTCCCGCGACAGCACCGCCTCGCCCGTTTCCAGGTCCCTCGTCTGCAGGGTCCATTCCATCGTTGCCGCCCCCATCCGGGCCGGCATGGCGCCCGACCCCAACAATGCGGCGATCCCCACCACGCCGATCCGCACCCCAGCCCGATTGGTCCACCCGAACACCCCGCCTATCCGCCTTCCACCTGCGATCCTCATGACCTGAATCGTCCCTTGATTCGTTCGATCCGTCGCGCCCAAAGCGAGGGAGCGGTGGGGGTCCGGTGCATCCCCAAGTTGTCGGTGAGGAGGCAGCCAATCGGAGGGACGAGCTCCGCGAGTCCTCATCCCAACGCACCCCATCGTTGCGGCCTCGTGGAACTCGGCCCTCCGAGGCGATGCCTCGCGAAGTTCGCGCCTCTACCCACAACTCCGGGATGCACGGGTGGTGGTCAGACGAACAGTCCGGCCAGGCGGGAGTCGCGTTCGAGCAGGGAAGCGAGTTCCCCCGTGCAATCGCGACCGGACAGCACGGTGTAATAGCCCGGCTTGATCCCGGGCGCGGCCTGGAATGCCCGGATCCAGTCCGCCCGGACAAACGGGTCGCGGCGGATCTCGTCCCAGAAGCCGGTCGCATCGAACAGGGCTGCGATGCGGCCGGTGCCCTGCCCCTGGAGTTGACTGACAAGGTAGGTCGCCACACCCACCTGCAACCCGTGCAGGCGCGGACGCGGATTCAGGGCGTCGAGGGCATGCGAAATCAGATGCTCGCTCCCGCTGGCGGGGCGGGACGAACCCGCGATCTCCATGGCCACCCCGTTGAGCATGAGGGCGGTGGCCAGCAATCGGATCCCTTCCAGGCTGCGGGTCGGACTGGCCAGCAACTGGAATACGGTGGCATCCGAGAGCAGTGCGGCGAAGTCGTCCACCGGCGTCCCGCACGCATGGAATGCGAGTTTCCAATCCGCCACCGCGGTGATCTTGGCCACGGAGTCGCCCACGCCGGCATGCCAGAGGACGGTCGGAGCTTCGAGGCAGACGGCCGTGTCCACCACGACCCCGTATGGCATGGCCGCTGCCAGCGAACGCCGCCGCCCCCCGATCTCCAGACTCGATTGCGGACTGCAGAAGCCGTCGTTGGACAGCGATGTCGGCACCGCCAGGTAAGGCCGGCGCAGGAGGAACGACAGGTACTTGGCGACGTCGAGCGCCTTGCCGCCGCCCAGACCCACGACCGCGCCGAGATCGACGGGCAGCGAGCGAAAGGTCTCCTGCGCCGCATCGTAATCGGACGAGCCGACCTCGAGGTGGTGCGTCACCTCGATCTGTTCGCTGCCCAGGGCGGTCTTGACACGGTTCAGGATGGGGTAGGGCAGGCCGGTGCTACTGAGGAGGGCCACCTGCCGGAAGGCGGCCCGCCGGCAGTAAATGCCCAGCCGATCCAGCGCTCCCGGCTTCATCCGCACCAGGGTGGGGATCTCGACGGAGGTCTTCTTCATGGGCGGTTCAGGAAAGGCAGGCTAGGGCGAGCACGGTCGCGTGGCCCGAAACCTCCCGCTCCGCGGGCGGCGGCACAACCTCGATCGGAGGCAGCAGGCGGACTTGCCTGCTCGCAAGGCCTCCACCTTTGCGCCTCCGTCCCCGTTCACCCGGCGGAACATTCACCGCAAAAGAGGAATGGGGACCGGCGGTTGGGTGTCCACGCTTGAGTGTGTTAGGGCTAGAGACTTGAGTCCGGACCCGTGGCCCGCTGCGGCCGGGACACCGAACAGGGCGTACGGGAGGCATCAGACCATTTCTATCGGGTCTGCAAACCGCTTCGACCCCCAGGAAACTCCCATCGGGCATTACACAAATGCCGGTCCCCCATACGGGTGCGAAGCCCGGCAAACAGTCAATATTCTACTGCCTGGCTCAATAGCACGGCTGCCGACGAAGTTGCCGAAGGTGGGTGCAAGGGGGGTGAGGCTGCAGGCGGGGGGTCAAGGGTCAATAGTAAAATGCCGGGCTCAATGAATGAATCCGGTCAACAAGAATATGCCGGGCTTAATGGCAATTTTCGGTTGCCGACAAACAATTCCGACAACGTCCCGAGCGTCGTTGGAGATGGAGGAGGGCTGAGGCTGCTGTCGGGGGTAAATAGTAAATCGCCGGGCCTAATGTATGGTTGAGGTCAACAATAAAATGGATGGCATAATTTAAACCATGTCAGGCATACTGTGAACCATGGCCTCGAGGATCGCGGAAAGCTCCAAAAGGGGGTTGCAGGGTCCGATGGGCTTGGTTTAGCTGGATCGCACGGGCGCCCAACCACGCGGCGGTCCGGAACCCCCTTTTCCCATGTCCAGCATTGGCAAGTTGATGAAGCAGGCGGCGCGGATCCAGAAGCAGCTCGAGGTCAAGCAGGCCGAACTGGCCGCCAAGACCATCGAGGCCACCAGCGGTGGCGGAGCCGTCAAGGTGATCGCCCGCTGCGATGGCACCATCGCCTCGATCAAGATCGATCCGCAGGCCGTTCAACCGGACGACATCACCCTCCTCGAGGATCTCGTCCTTACCGCCGCCAACAACGCCCTCGAACAGGCCAAGAAGGTTCAGAACGAGGAAATGGGCTCCGTGGCGGGGGGGCTCCAGCTCCCCGGCCTCATCTGACCGGCCGCGACAGCCGTCGCACCTCGCCGGCCGGTCCTGCCCTCCCGCAAATCGAGGCACTGAGCCGGTCGCCTGTTGGGCATCGGCCAGCCCACTCCCGTCGTGATCCGACTCCCCGAACCGTTGATTCGCCTTACCGCGGCCCTGAGCCGGCTTCCCGGCATCGGACCGCGGTCCGCCGAGCGCATAGCCCTGCACGTCGTTCAATCCGATCCCGCCCAGGCGGATCAACTCGCCCACGCCCTGACCGAGGCCTGCCATCGCATCCGGCTTTGCGAGCGGTGCGGTGCTCTCACCGAGGACAGTCCTTGCGTCGTCTGTGCCAGCCCCACCCGCGACCCGTCGCTCCTCTGCGTGGTGGAGCGGCCCACCGACGTCCTCAGCGTCGAGAAGGCGGGCGGGTTCCCGGGACGCTTCCATGTCCTCGGCGGCCGGCTTTCCCCCATCAACGGCGTCGGCCCCGAGGATCTGCGCATCGACGCGCTGGAGAAACGTCTCGCGGAGGAACCGGTCCGGGAACTCATCCTCGCCCTTGGAACCGACGTCGAAGGTGACGCCACCGCCCATTACCTCGCCCGACGATTTGCCCGCCCCGAACTCAACGTGACCCGCCTGGCCGCCGGGTTGCCAGCAGGCACCGGGCTGGATTTCGCCGATGATGTCACGCTGGCCCGGGCCATTGAGGGACGCCGGCCTCTCGACGGCACCCGACCGTGAATCGGCGCCTGCCGGTCCTGCCGATGCGGCATCGAGGTTCCAAAGCCTTGCTGGTCCGGCCCGCGGCTCCTTAAATCGCCCCGTGGCTGCACCCATCATCGCCGTGGCGAATCAAAAGGGCGGCGTCGGCAAGACGACGACGTCCATCAACCTGGCGGCCTGTCTTGCCGCACTGGGCCGGAGGGTGTTGCTGATCGACCTGGATCCCCAGGCCAATGCCACGAGCGGGGTCGGCCTGGAGAAGACCGAAGGTCACAGCCTCTACGGCCCCCTGCTCGGAGAAGGCACCGCGCTCGACCGCATCAAGCCGACCCCCTTCGAGCGCCTGGCCATCATCCCCAGCGAAGTGGATCTCTGCGGGGTCGAACTCGAACTCGGCCGCTTCGACGACCGTCTCTTCCGCCTCCGCCAACTCCTCGACCCGGTCCGGGAACAAGGCGTCTGCGATGTGGTTGTCCTCGACTGCCCACCCGCCCTGGGTCTCCTGACCCTCAACGCCCTTGCCGCCACGCAGCACCTCATCATCCCGCTGCAATGCGAGTACTACGCGCTCGAGGGCATTTCGACGATCCGCCGCCTGCTTGACCAGTTGAAGGAGGGCCAGATCAATCCGTCGCTTCACCTGCTTGGAGTCCTGATGACCATGTTCGACGGGCGCACCCGCCTCTCCCAGCAGGTCGTTTCCGAGGTCCGCGAACACTTCCAGGGCGTCGTCTTCGACACCGTCATCCCCCGCACCACGCGGCTGGCCGAGGCGCCCAGTTTTGGCAAGCCCATCATCCACTACGATCCCTACAGCGCCGCCGCGGCCGCCTACGAAATCTTCGCCGGCGAGGTCAGCCAGCGCCTCGGGTTCCCGGTGGAGGCCAGGGCCGCCTGAATCCCACGCCCCTGAAATGGCGCTTGCGCCCCAAGCTCGACAAGGGCTCTAATGACCTTGGAAACTCTCCCTAATCCTTCAGGGACGGAGGTTCTTTGTCGCAATGAGCCGCCCGACGGTCTGCATTCTCCCGCTGGGCCGGGCGGGCGGACCGCCGGCCTCGGAGATCGAATCGGAATTGCGCCGGTGCGGGATCGGGATTGCATCCCCTGAGGCCTCCGAGGCGAACGCGGTGGTGGTGGTGTTCGAGGACGGCGACGACGAGGTCGTACGCCGCGTGCATGAACTGGCGGCCCGCCATCCCTGCCTGATGCTGGCGGTGGCCACCGTCCGCGACGGGCTTCACCAGGGGACGGTCTGGCGCCTGATCCAGGCCGGGGCCGCCGACGTGCTGGTCTGGAGCGAGCATCCGGCCCTGGCCGAGGCGCTTGCGGAACGGATTCAACGAAGCCGGGAAGTGGACGCGTTGTGTCAGTCGCCCACGGTCCGGGACAGCCTGGTGGGAGAGAGTCCGTCGTGGAGACGCCTGATGCACCAGGTCGTGGAGGCGGCTCGATTCACCGGCAGTTCGCTGCTGATCGCTGGCGAAACCGGCACCGGCAAGGAACTCCTGGCGCGCCTGGTCCATGCCCTCGATGCGCGGCCCGGGAAGGGACCGTTTGTGGTGGTGGATTGCACCACCGTGGTGCCCGAACTGGCCGGAAGCGAACTCTTCGGCCACGAACGCGGCGCCTTCACGCACGCCGTCGCGGCCCGGGATGGGGCCTTCGCCCTCGCCGACGGGGGCACGCTGTTTCTCGACGAAGTCGGGGAGCTTCCGCCGGTGCTGCAGGCCGAGCTGCTTCGCGCCGTGCAGGAACGCAGCTTCAAGCGGGTCGGCAGCAACGTCTGGCAGCAAACCCGGTTCCGCCTGATCTGCGCGACCAACCGCGACCTGGTGGCCGCCTCGGTTCGGGGCCGGTTCCGACTCGATCTCTATCACCGGATCGCCACATGGACGCTGCAGGCGCCGCCGCTGAGGGAACGCCGCGAGGACATCCTGCCGCTCGCCCGGCACTTTGCCGCCGCCGCCAGTGAAATCCTCCGGGCCGCGGAGACGGTCTTCGATCCGACCGTCGAGGAGTTCCTCCTGACCCGCCCCTACCGCGGCAACGTCCGCGAGTTGCGCCAGTTGGTTCTGAGGATGGTGGCCCGCCATGTGGGTCCCGGACCGGTCACCGTTGGATCGATCCCGGAAGGCGACCGGTTGGAGGCCGCCCGGGAACTGGGGTCCGACTGGACCTCCGGCGACCTTGAAGTCGCCCTTCGCCGGGCCCTGGCCGGCGGCGCGGGACTCCAGGAGATCAAGGAACGGACCGCCGACACCGCCATCGGCATCGCCCTGCGCGATGCCCGCGGGAATGTTCATCAGGCGGCGCTTCGATTGCGCGTCACCGACCGGGCGGTGCAGATGCGCCGCGCCGCCCGACGGGGCGGGACGTGCGGGATGGTCCGCCAGCTCACTGCACCAGAATTTCCGCAACAGGTTCCCACGGATCCCGGGGCGCCACCTCCGTCGCCACGGATCGGGGAGTGATGGGCCCCGGCGGTCGCCGCTGCAGACCGGCCCGGTTGACCAGGCGTAGGAGGTTCCCGCCCAACACCAGCGCTGCCTCCCGCGGGGGCAGTTCCAGGGCGTGCACCTTCGCCAACTCGACCCCGGGATGCAGCCACGGGCCGTCCGAACCGAACAGCAGCTTGTGCGGGCCGGCCCGTGTCAGCGCCTGCTCCAGCAGATCGAAGCGGCGCACGCCTGACGTGTCCGTGAAGACGTTCGGGTGTCGGACCAGGTGATCGATCAACGCCAGTTGGGCCCGCCAGTCGTCGGCGAAGCTCCCCAGGTGCGGGATGATGAAATTCACTTCGGGATACTCCCTTGCCAGCAGTTCGCACACCCAGACCTCCCCCATCACGTCGTAGAGCACGGGCAACCGGTACCTCCGCGCCACCTCGCAGATCTCCCTTGTGATCCGCGCGTCGTGGCGGTGCACCTTGATCCCGACAAACCCGTGAACCTCCACCGCCTCGCGCACCATGGCCTGTACTCTTCCCCGATCCCGTTCCGGATGGACGAAGGCGAACCCGAGGAACCGGTCCGGCTGGCGTCGTACCCACGCCGCCACCTCGCGGTTGGCGGCCAGGTAGTCGGAATGAAACGCCGCGAAAAGCACCGTCCGGTCGATCCCCGCCGCGGCGCTCCATCGCAGGAAGTCCCGCAGGGGCGCGCGTGTGTCCCACGGACCCGTGAGTCCGTCCCCCGCCCCGGCATGACAATGGCAGTCGATGATCATCGGCGAGGCCGGAGGGTCCGCCGGATCACAGGTCGTGAAAACCGGGCCGGACGCGGTCGAACGAGGGGTCGGCGAACGACGATCCGGCGCCGGGGCGTGATCGCCCGCCGGATGACGGGACGCCTCAACGGGAGGCGCCCCAGCGGGCGGCGGAATCGCGAGGCCCCGACGATGCGGGGTCGAATCGGGCGGAACCGACGGATCGAGCGGATCGGACGGAGGGGACGGATCGGACGGATCGGTCGGATCGGTCGGAACGCCCGATGAGGGCCGCGCCAGCCTGGATGCCGCGGGATGTAGCGCCGGCGTGCCGACCATCCGTACGGTCGATGGATGACCCGGGGGCCGCCGGGACCGGGAAGCGGGCCAGGAGCGGACGACGGCCCGGTCTCCTCGGCGGGACACAGGTACACCTCGACCCGCCGATTCTGTTGCCGGCCTTCGGGTGTGCTGCCGTCCGCCACCGGTTCGTCTTCGCCCTGGCCCTGGTGACGGAGCGGCAGGGTCAGGCCGCTTTGCCGCAGCGCCGGGCGCAGGGCACGGCGGACGGCGCGGGCCCGGTCCGTGGCCAGCGGCTCCTCGGATTCCGGATCGCCCGAACCGTCCCCGTGCCCAATCAGCACGATCCGGGTCCCTGGTTCCGGCGGGTTCTCCGCGAGCTGGCGGACAAAGCCCTCAATGTCGGCCGTGTGGTGCGGTCGAAGCGCCGCGTCCCCCCGACGGAATCTGTCGAGCACCAGCCGGGGCTGTTCGGGATCCTCGGCCTGTCCCGGCTCCGGAGCTTCGAATTCTTCGCCCCACCCGGCTTCCCGGAATGAGGCCAACGATCGGGGATCATTGGCTACCGGTTCCGTTTCCCAGTCCGAAGAATGGCTGGGCGGTCCCCACGGGGATTCGAGGTCGTGCATAGGTCACCTTTCCCTCAACGGACCACGCGTGAACTCTCCCGGATCCGTGTCGTTGCGACACGTCCGGCCCGACGAACGGGGGCTGCCTGGGGGGGGTCGGCGGTTGGCCCACCGCCGCGTTGGGCCTCGAGTCGCCGTCGCAAGTGCACCGAAGGCGGCAGGTACGCCTCGCGATGCAGCCGGGTCTCGGTGAATTCCGAGGTGAGGTCCACGCTGGTGACGGCCCGATACGAGTGGATGTAGCCCTGGATCTCCGACCGCCAGTAACGGGCCCAGTTGGAGGCGTGCTCGCGATCGTTCACCTCGCTCCAACTTCCATAGCGGATGGTCAGGAGGATCTGCTCCCCGAACGTCGCCAGGGTATGGAAGTCCGCGATCGACGAATCGGTCCATCCCTGGAGCTTCTTCATGGCGTCCACCCGGTCCATCCACGGCTCGGAATAGGCCACCATGAGGCGGGTCGGCAGGTACTCCCGGAACTCCGGCCGCGCCAGGAGCCACTGTTGCATCAGCATCTCGATGCGGGCGGTCGAGGGAAGATCCCCGAACTGGTTGTGCGCCCCCTCGGCGATGATCCGGTGGACTTCCTTCAGGGCATTGAGCAGCGGGAATCCGTCCGCCTTGAAGGTCGTGTCGTCGTCCTGCCTGAAGAACACCGAGCAGAGGTGAAGCAGGTTGTGGAAGGCCTCGATCAGCTTCGACCGCGTGTCGGCGACGCGGGGTTCGCCCACCGCCCTGCCCTCGAGGCGGAGCCCGTAGTGGTGCTCGTACTCGTAGGAGCGCCGCTGGAGGGTGAGTCGATGCTGCTCATCCTGGATGTACCCCCAGAGGAGGTTGTTGAGCGGACGCAGCGGGTCGATCTCCATGTTCGCCAGCGGGTCGTTCTCCGCGATGCGGCGGTTCTGGAACCGCAGACTGATGGCGTTCATCGTCTGCACCAGCATTCCCTCCTCGTTCCAGTACGACCAGATCAGTTCGAGCAGGCAGGGATTCGTCAGCTTGCTCTCCACGATTCCAAAACAGCCCTCGGGGAGGCCGGCCCAGAAGTCCCGGTCCCCGTCGAACAGCGCCCGCTTGATCCGGACATCCGGCAACTTGTCGGCGATCAGCTTGAGATACACCAGGGTCTTCGCCCCGTTGACCTTCTCCAGATAGCCCGACTCGCCCGAAACCGGATCGCCGCGCCAGAGCGATTCCAACCGCCGCCGCGTGAAGGTGCCGTCGAAGCCAACCCTTTCCGCCACGTCGCGGGCGTCAGCATCGGTGAACGGATGACGGAACAGTTCGTCCGTCTTGATCCCGCAGTTGGTGAGGACAAAGGCCTCGGTCGCGGTCTTGAGCACCCGGTAGGCGTCGGAATCGGTGTAGGGCAGGAATCGTCGTTGGCGCAGCCGTTCAAAGACCGTCTTCGAGCGGTCTCCGAACACCCGGTTTTGCCACTCCCCCGGGCGGGTCAGCAACTGCTTCGTCTCCGGATCGACGCCGCAGAGGACCAGGTTCATGTACTCGAGATACCGATCGAAGGAGAGGGCCTCCGTGCTCTTCCGGATCACCACCCAGAGCGGCAGGTCCGGGGTCGGAATCGTCGCCGTACGACGCATGGTCACGGACACGTCGCCGCTCACCGCGGTCAGCGGCACCGGCGCCACCGGCACCGTTTCCTGCGTCACGATGTGGGCACCTTCAGGATCGTTCCCGTGTCGCAGGATGGCCGTGATCTCCAGGTTTCCGGCGCCCGAGTGGCCCGCGTACGAGACGAACCGCAACTCGGCGGGATTGCCGAGCGGAATGGCCCGATCCCACGGGGAGAAGACTTCTGCCACGACCGGATCGGCGAACCGGATCGCCCTGGAACCGTCGCCCGTCCGCACCTCAAACAGAAGTGGCGCGCCCGCGGGGACCGGGCCCTGGCATGTGCCGGGCTTGTTGTCCCGCCCGCAAACAGAAATGCCCAGCTTGAAGTACACCGGGATTTCCAAGGAGACACGCTGATCGGTGCACGTCTCACTCACTCGGATGTCCTTGACGTATTCCTTCTCATCCTGCTGGCGGAAGGCATCCGTGGCGATCTGCCAATCGCCTGGCTTCAACTGCAGGAGGGCCTGACCGGTGTCATCGGTGCGCGCCGACACCGGTTCCTCGGCCACACACTCGGGAGGGGACGCCTTGGCCGCGCGAGCCTGGGTCCGGCCGGCTGCGGGGCGGACCCATACGCGGGCATTCCGGACGGGCAGGGATGGGTCGCCGTGGTCCGTCACGGTCACAATCACTCTGACAAGGGTTTCTTTCATAGGGGATTCTCCTGTCTCAAACATTCACGGGGGTTGGAAGGGACGACGGTCGGGCCCTGGACAGCAGGGGGGTGACCTCGGCGCAGAGGGCGGTGGTGTCGAGGGTGGCGTGCAGGGCCCAGTGGGTCAGGAGCGCGCCGATCCAGCGCGTCTCCGTCAGGGGATCGAGCGACTCGTTGGCGCGCGCCTGGCCGATGACGGCGAAGGCCATCGTCGGGGGCACGCGGCGCATGCGTTGGGGCGACGCGCCCCACGCCTCGTACTCGGCGGTCAACCGGACAGGATGACGCCGGGGATCCGCCACGGCCTCCGCCAGGGTGTGGCCGAGCAGCGGTCCGGACCGATGATTCGCCAGCAACTGGACAAACCCGGGCAGGGTGTCTTCGAGCAGCGCGACCAGGCGGGCCTTCTCCGTCTCGAGTCCCTCGACCGGATAGAAGGATTCCCAGATCGATTCCAGGCGGTTCCATTGCCGGTGCGGGTGGAGGGCGCGGCCGATGGCGCAGCTCAGCTTCACGCGAATCCAGGGAAACGGATGGGGATCGTCGAGGTTGATGCGGAAGACGAACGCCCTGGGGAGACTCACCACCCCGATCAACCCGAGCGTGGCGCCGACTCCGACCCGTGCCATGGACCAGAAGTCGGCGACGATCTCCGAGATCCATCGCTCGAAGAGCTGCCACGCCTGGGCCTGCCCTGGGTGCCTGGCGGCCTGGTCGCGCAGCTCGACGGTGAGAGACTCGACCAGGTGAAGGAGCGCCGCAGCCTGATGCCCGACCTCATGGATCAGCGAGGAGGCGATGCCGCTTCCCACCATCCGCTCGCGTGGCACCCGGATGATGGCGACAGGATTCTCGTCCCCGCCCGGCAACCGCGTTCGGGCGCGACGGATCGCCGCCCCGTGGCCCCGGTCGAGATAGCAGACCACGGGGGGCGGCTGGTAGTAGCCCGGCATCGCCAGGGCATCGGCGGCCAGGGCGTCCAGACCGGAGACCCATACGCCGGACTCGTGTTCGCCACGCTGGACCAGGACGTCGGCAAAGATGTCGAGCTGGGACAGCATGGCGTTGAAGCGGAGGCGCAGGATCGTGAAGCGGCGCTGGGCCCGGGCCGGCGATTCCATCTCCGCGCGGGGTGACTGGAGCCAAGAGAGAAACGCGCGGCCCATCGCGTGGAGTTCGCGGCGCACCCGCTCCAGATGCGTGTCGATGGCGGTTTGTGCCGCGGGAGAGACACAGGCCGCGGGGACGGCCGCCATCTGCAAGGAGAACGGGCGCACGCTTTCCAACCGCGCCAGCAGGGCCTGCGCCTCCTGCTCCAACAACCGGAACGATGGGGAAGGCAACTCCATGATCACACTCCGTAGAGGACGATCCGATTGCGGCGTCGCACCCACCGTCCGGACTGCCCGTCCGCCGCCGGGCCCTCCTGTTGCGGAGCCTGGCCACCGAGGGCCCGCCGCGCCCTTCCCAGCAATCCCTCGGCCGCCGCCCGAACGGCATTCTGCACGGCCGCGCGGGGATCGACGGTGGACGGTATCAGGGCGGCCTTCTGCGCCGCGGTGGTCGCCAGGCGCACAAACCGCCGCGCCCGCTCCAGTTCCGGGGACTCGGCACCGGCCCCGGGCAACTCCGCTTCAAAGAGTTCCCCCACGGCCGGCCCGACTGCACGGGCCACACCGTTTCCGCCGGCCGAGGGCTCGCCGCCCAGCGCGGTCCGGGCGATCTCGCCCAGGACATCGCTCAGCACGGCCTCCCGTTCCTGCTGGGCCCGGCGCCGACGCCGTCGCTTGCGGCCGAACAGACTGCCGATGCCCTTGGCGATGCCGGGCAGGAGCTTGGCTCCCACTCCGATCAGGGCGGGAAGGAACTGATCCAGCTCCTCTTCCGACTCGATCTCGAGCAGGTCGTTGGCCAGGTCCAGCTCCTCCTCGGGACCCAACGTCCTCGTCGGCGCCGCCTCGAAGGCATCCTCCGCCTCCATCTCGCCCTCGTAGGCTTCCGGATCGATGCCGGCCGTGTCCTGTTCCATCTCGCGCTGGGATGTGTCGATGTCATGCATGGGTATCTCCGTGGTTGATGTGGGGATGGGGATGCCGGGGATGGAAGGGACCGGGATCGAACCCCCGCGGTCGCCGTTTACCGGCCACCGCGCCGCCCCTTCGATCCCATCGCCCGCGCCCCGCGTGTTGCGGCGCTTCACCAGGCGCGCCAGGCCCGCCGGGCCCGGTATCCTCCGCCGTATCCCGGCCGGCCCCCTGACGGCCACCGATACAAACCCGGCGCGTACCGCCGGGCCGCGTGACGAAGCGCCCATCCCGGCGACCCGCCGCGCCGCACCCAGCTATGGGCTGCGGAGCTGGCAAATCGCACGAAGCGCCGGGCCGCCTCGAACTCCTGGTCCTCGGGACTGAGCCCCTCCAGTTCCAGGCCGAACACCCGTCCGGCCGTCTGGGCCACCTGGCTTCCGATGCGGGCGCCCGTGGGTCCCGCGATGCGCCCTCCGATGGCGGCGCCGACGGTGGGCAGAGCCTTGCGGGCCGCGCCGCGCAACGCCCCCACCAATTGCTGTCCGGTGGGCGAGCGCACAAACCGGGCGGCGGCGCCCCCCACGCGGCGAACGAGATTGCCCAGGAACTGGTCCAGCTCCCCCTCGCTGGCGACATCCAGCAGTTCCATCGCCAGGTCCATTTCGGACTCCTCATCCAGCAGCTCTCCACTGGCCTCATAATCCGCCTCCGCCTCCCCCTCGCCCTCGACGTACTCATAGGCGTATTCGCCACGAACGGGCGGTCCATCCAGATCGGCTTCGTAGGTTTCAGGTGCTTCGTAGGGCATAACGATCCTTGGGTATTGATTTGCCTCCGGGCATTTTGGGAGGTCCGCAAACCTCGCATCACCGGATGCCTCCCCGATGCATCGTTCGTGCCAGCCGCCTTCCGCCTCGTGGGAACCGCAGGCCGCGAACAGCCCTTCGCTTCCCGCCCGGCCTGAGCCGTTTTCGGGCGAAGCGGCCTTCGCGACGGCCCGTCCGTCTCCCCGACCTCCACGGTTTCCTCGAGTCCTGCCGGCCCGCCCGGCGGGGAAGCCTTGACGGCAATCCCGCAGCCGGGCTTGCTGCTTTCACCAACTCCCCCGGGCAGGTCCCGCGCCACGCCCATCCCCAACCCGATGAACACGCGTCCCATCACCCGACGGTCCTTCGTCCAGACCACCTCCACCGCCTCCGCCCTCGCCGCCCTCTCCCCGGGCGTGTTCGGAGCCGCCCGCACCCGACCGCTGCGCACGGCGCTCATCGGCACGGGCGGACGCGGCACCGGCGCCGCCAACGATCATCTCGAGGCCGCCCGCGAACTCGGCGTGGATGTCCGTCTGGTGCTCCTTGGCGACGTCTTCGAGGACCGCCTCGAACGCAGCATCAGCGCCCTCCGCAATGTCGGCATCGAGATCTCCCGCGGTCAGACCATGCTCGGCTTCGATGCCTACCGGCGCATCGCGGAGGCCGACGTCGATATCGTCCTCCTCACCACGCCGCCCAATTTCCGGCCGCGCCACCTCGCCGCGGCCGTTGCCGCCGGCAAACACATCTTCGTCGAGAAACCCATCGCCGTGGATCCCGTCGGCTGCCGCAGCGCCATGGAAACCGGCCGCATCGCCACCGAAAAGAAGCTCTCGATCGTCGCCGGCACCCAGCGCCGCCATGAACCCGGCTACCTCGCCATCGCCAAGGCCATCCACGACGGCGCCATCGGCCGCATCGTCGGTGGCACCGTTCATTTCTGCCTCGACGGTGGCAGCATCGGACGCCGTCCGCCCGGCCTGTCCGACGCCGAATGGATGATCCGCTCCTGGAACGGCTGGGCCGAGATGTGCGGCGATCACATCGTCGAACAGCACGTCCACAGCCTCGACGTCATGAACTGGTTCCTCGGCACCCACCCCGTCAACTGCGTCAGCTTCGGACACCGCCTTCGCCGGCGCGGCGGGAACTGCTACGACTTCTTCAGCACCGACTACGAGTTCCCCGGCGGGGTCCACATCCACAGCATGGCCCGCCAGGTCACAGGCACCTGGAGCCGCATTGGACAGTTCTTCCGCGGCGAACGCGGCATGGCCGACGTCACCGGCCTCGTCTTTGCCGACCGCGTCTATGTCGGTGGCGCCGATCGACGCTCCCCCATCGACCTCGGGCGCTGGGAACGCACCCCCACGTCCTATGTCCGCGAGCACATGAACCTCATCCGCAGCGTGCTCGACGGGAATCCCATCAACGAGGCCCAGAACATCGCCGAATCCAGCCTCACCGCCGTCATGGGCCGCATGTCCGCCTACAACGGGCAACTCGTCACCTGGGACGAGATGATGGCCTCGAACTTCCAGTGCACCCCCAGTGCCGAGGACTTCGAACGCGGCACCGTGACCCTTCCCCCCGAGGAAGCGCCCGTCCCCGGCCGTGGTTGATTCGCGGCACTCCGAAATACCGGGCCTCCTCACCGACAACTTGGGGATGCACCGCCGCCTGGGTGTGCGGTTCCGATGGGCTTCCTCCGGGGCACCGTCGCCGGTAAGGTCCCGGGTCAAGACCATGAAGACGAGCCCGAACCCGATGCTGCTGGCGTGCGCCCTTGCCGCCATGGGGGTGGTGACACACGCCGCCGAACCTGCGCTGAAGACGGTCTTCGAGGGGGATTTTCTGGTGGGCGCGGCGGTGAACCGGCGGCAGGTCGAGGGAAGCGCCGCGGCGGATGTCGGGATCGTGCGGCGCCACTTCAACACGATCACCCCGGAGAACGCGATGAAGTGGGGACCCCTGCAGCCGCGGCCGGGGGCGTACGCGTTCACGGAGGCGGACCGGTTTGTGGCGTTCGGCGAAGAGCACGGGATGGTGCTGATCGGGCACACGCTGGTGTGGCATCAGCAGACGCCGCGATGGGTGTTCGAGGACGGGGAAGGGGGTCCGGCGTCGCGCGAGCTGCTTCTGGAACGGATGCGCGACCACATCCACACGGTGGTCGGCCGGTACCGGGGCCGGATCCGGGGTTGGGACGTGGTGAACGAGGCATTGAACGACGACGGGACGATGCGCCAGTCGCCGTGGTTCAACCTGGTGGGCGAGGATTACCTGGTGAAGGCCTTCGAGTTCGCCCGGGAGGCCGATCCGGAGGCGGAGCTGTACTACAACGACTATTCCCTCGAGGGACCCCGCAAGCGGGCGGGCGCGGTCCGGTTGCTGAGGCAGCTCCTCGACGCGGGCGCCAAGGTGACGGCGGTGGGGCTTCAGGGGCATTACAGCCTCGAACACCCCTCCGCCCGGCAGATCGAGGAGACCCTCGAGGCCTTCATCGCCCTCGGGCTGCGGGTGATGATCACGGAACTCGACGTGAATGTCCTGCCGACGCCCTGGGGCGGGGGAGCTGATGTGTCGGTGCGACTGGCCGCCGATGCGAAATGGAATCCGTACACGGACGGATTGCCCGCGGACGTCGAGCGACGGTTGGCGGATCGCTATGCCGAGCTGTTCGGGATCTTCCTCAACCATCGGCACAGCCTCTCGCGGGTCACCTTCTGGGGGGTCACCGACGCAAGCTCCTGGCTGAACAACTTTCCGATCCGGGGGCGAACGAACTACCCGCTGCTGTTTGGACGGGACGGCCGGCCGAAGCCGGCGTTCGAGGCGGTGGTGGCGCTGGGCCGGACTTCCGCCCCGGGTTCCGAGTGAACCGGGCTCAGACGGTGCCCGCGACCTCGGGTTCCTCGGTGAAGAGTTTCACCGCGGCCAGCATGGCGGCCCGGATCGCTGACAGTTCGCCTTCGCCGTGGACCTCGGTGAGCACCCCGGCGTCGCGGTAGTAGGCGATGAGGGGTTCGGTCTGGCGATGGTAGTTCCGCAGCCGGACCAGGATGGTCTCCTCCTTGTCGTCGTCCCGCTGGTACAACGCCCCGCCGCAATCGTTGCAGATCCCCTCGCGCCGGGGCTTCTTGAAGAGGATATGGTAGGGCGTCTGACACTGGCGGCAGATGCGACGTCCCGAGAGGCGGCGCAGGATTTCCTCGTCGGCCACGCGGAGGTGGATGACGCCGGTGACCTTGCGGTTGATTTCGTGGAGGATCTCGTCGAGCGCCTCGGCCTGGGAGACGGTGCGCGGGAAGCCATCCAGCACGAAGCCGCGTCCGGCGTCCGTCTGCGCCAGCCGGGTGGAGACCATGCGTTCGGTGACGTCGTCCGGCACGAGGTCGCCCCGGTCCATGTACGACCGCGCGAGGCGTCCGAGGTCGGTCTGCTTCTTGATGTTGTCGCGGAACAGGTCGCCGGTGGAGATGTGGGGCAGGCGGAACGCCTGGCAGATATGGGAAGCCTGGGTGCCCTTGCCGCTGCCCGGACCGCCGAGAAGCACGAGGTTGAGTGCCACCTCGGGATGCGTCGGCGCCGCCGGCTTCGCCTTGATCAGTCCGTCCAGGAACTGGAAGTCCTCCTCGGTGAAGGCCGGATGGTGTCCCGCCGCCACCCCGTCCAGCAATCCGTTCAGGGTGATCTCCAGTTCGTGGATCGGGGCGTCGGCGCGCACCAGCACCAGGCGGCCGGTCTCGTAGTAGTGCTTCAGCACCGGGGCCACCATGCGGCGGAACACATGGAGCCGGTGCCGCAGGATGTGCGGTTCGTCGTCCTGCCGCGGGGGCTGGCGTCGCGACACCCGTTCGAAGATCACCGGCTCCGGCACGTGCAGGTAGATCGCCGCGTCCAGCTTCTTGCCCAGATCCTCGAGGAGGTCGTCCAGGAAGCGCGCCTGGGTGACCGTGCGCGGAAACCCGTCCAGCAGCGTCCCCTGGCCCGGCGGCTGATGCCGGAACACCTCCTCGATCATGGCATCCACGAACTCGTCCGGCACCAGTTCCCCGTTTTGCACGTATTCCCGGGTCAGCAGTCCCAGGGCCGTGCCGTAGGAGGTCTTCTGGCGGAGGACGTCGCCGAGGTTGATGGGATGCAGCGACCGCGGCGCCGCCAGCGCCTGGGTCAGGGTTCCCTTGCCGGAACCGGTGGGACCGAGCAGAGCAATGTTCATAGGTGACGGTTGCGGATGGAATCGCCGCCGCGCCGCCGCCCGGGCCCGATAACCCGCCGGGACGTCACGGTCGCGACGATGCCGCGTTCCCGGACGACCCGCGGAGCGCCCGGGGATGCATAAGCTCCTCTTCCGGACGGGCGAGGTCAATAGCAAGGTGTCTAATTGCAGAAGACCAGCGTCAGCACCTGGGCGACGAGGATGCGGAGGAGCATGGTGAGCGGATACACGGTGGCGTAGGCGTAGGTGGGCGCCTCGGACTTGTTCATGCCGGTGGCGAAGGCGAGGGCCGGGGGATCGGTGAGGCTCCCGGCGAGCAGACCGCAGAGGCTGGCGAACCGGAGGCCGACCCAGCGACGTCCCAGCCAGCCGACAATCAGGAGGGGCACCAGGGTGACGATCATGCCGAGGCCCATCCAGATGAGGCCCGCCCCGGAGCGCAGCGTGGCCATGAACTGGCCCCCGGACGCGAGACCGACGCAGGCGAGGAAGAGGGTGAGTCCGAGGCCGCGGAGAGCCAGGTTGGCGTTGAAGGGCATGTGCCAGACCACGGGGCCGATCTGGCCCAGGCGGCTGATGATGAGGGCGACCACCAGCGGGCCGCCGGCCAGCCCGAGCCGCAGCGGCATGGGGAGTCCCGGAATGTCGAGGGGGTAAAGGCCGACGAGGACGCCAAGGGCGATGCCGACGAAGATGGCGAGGAAGTTGGTCTGGTGCAGAGCCTGGGCGGAGTTGCCCAGGGCGGTCGCCGCCCGTTGGATGTCCTCGTCGCGGCCCACCACCTGGACGATGTCGCCGAACTGGAGCCGCATGCCGGGGGTGGGCGACAATTCGACCTCGCCGCGGCTGATGCGGGTGAGGGTGACGCCGAGGCGGCCTGGCGGGTCGAGGCGTTCGAGGGTTTCGCCGAGCGCCTCGCGGCGGGTGACCACCACACGCCGGGTGGTGACCTCGCCCGGGAGTTGCATGAGATCCTCGGCGGCTTCGCGGCCCACGATGAGGCGGAAGCGCTGCAGGCTCGCCTCCGTGCCCACCGCAAGGAGGATGTCGCCACGGTGCAGCCGGGTCTCCGCACGTACCGGCCGCACGGTTTCCTCCCCGCCGGGTTTGATGCGCGAAAGGGTCACGCCCAGCTCGCGAAGCCCGGGCAGTTCCGACACGGCGACGCCGTCGAGATTGGCGTTCTCGACCGTGAGGTTCATGCGTCGCAACCGGGGCCGGGCGGCTTCCTCTTCGCGCCGGAGCGCTTCGGCCTCGGCCTCGGGCTGGACCCGGAAGACCGCCTTGAAGAAGAGCATGGCGAAGATCAGGCCGGCGATCCCGCCGGGATAGGCCACGGCGTATCCCATGCCGGCGAGGGGCGCGCGTTCCGCCCCGCCGGGGAGGGCCTTCAACGCCTCCTGGGCCGCTCCAAGGGCCGGGGTGTTGGTCGTCGCCCCGGCGAACACGCCCATCATCGCGGCCAGATCCTGCCGGAAGAGCAGGCCGAGCCCGACGGTCAGCAGTCCGCCCAGCAACACGATGGCGGCCGCCAGGACGTTCATGCGGAATCCCTCCTTCCGCAGGGACGCCACGAAGCCGGGCCCCACCTGCATCCCGATCGTATAAACGAACAGGATCAGTCCGAACTCCCGGACGAACGCCAGGGTCGAGGGTTCGAGGCTGAAGCCGAGGTGGCCGAAGAGGATCCCGGCAAACAGCACGCCGGCCACGCCCAGACCGATGCCCCGCACCTTGAGGTTGCCGAGCGCCAGTCCCGCCACCGCCACGCCGCTGAGGATCAGCACCGCGCTCGCCACCGGGTGTGCGGCCTGCCAGGAAGCGATCTCGTTCATCGGAGCGTGCGACGGCGTTCAGGGGGCCAGTGCGGGTCCCGGCCTAGTCGGGGTAGCCGTCCGGATGGCGTCGATGCCATTCCCAGGCGGTGGCGACGATGTCCTCGAGCCGGGTGAAGCGCGGTTCCCATCCCAGTTCACGACGCGCCTTGTCGGCCGACGCCACCAGGCTGGGCGGGTCGCCGTCCCGCCGGGGATGGGCCCGCACGGCGATGGGTTTGCCGGAGACCCGTTCACAGGCCTGGATGACCTCCCGCACGGAATGCCCGCCGCCGATCCCGAGGTTGTAGGCTCCGCGGCGTCCCGGCTCGAGGGCCCGGATATGGGCGTCGGCGAGATCCACGATGTGGATGTAATCCCGGACGCAGGTGCCGTCGGGCGTGGGGTAGTCGGTGCCGAAGACCCCCACCTCCGGTGCCTGGCCCAGGGCGACGCGGAGGACGTTGGGGATCAGGTGGGTTTCGACGCGGTGATGCTCGCCCAGCCGCTCGCTGGCACCGGCGGCGTTGAAGTACCGGAAGACGACCACTTCAAGTCCGTGGACGCGGGCGTGCCAGTCGAGGATCTCCTCGAACATCCGCTTCGAGGCTCCGTACGGGTTGATGGGTCGCTGGGGAAACGATTCGTCGATCGGCACCCGTTCCGGGATCCCGTAGGTCGCGCAGGTGGAACTGAACACGAACTTCCGCACGCCGGCCCTGGCGCAGGCTTCGAGCAGGTTCATCCCGCCGCCCACGTTGTTCCGGAAGTACTTCCCAGGATCCCGCATCGACTCCGCAATCAGGGCCAGTGCCGCGAAATGCAGCACCGCCTCCGCCCCGCTTTCCCGGACCGCCCGCTCCACCGCCGCCGCATCGTTCAGGCAACCTTCGATCAACCGCGCGCCGGATGGCACCGCCGAGCGATGTCCTTCGCTGAAATTATCGAACACCGTGACCTGATGTCCCGCCCGCAGCAGTTCCTCCACACAGACCGACCCGATGTACCCGGCCCCGCCGGTGACCAGCGCATTCACCCGGCCACGCTACGGGCCCGCCCCGGGGCGCAGCAAGCGCCGGAGCTTGTGCGCCTCCCCAAGGGGCGCATCTCAGATTTTCGGAAGGGCCTGGAGAGAACGGAAGAAGGTCAGGAGGAGGGCGAGGAGATGAAGGGAGCGAGGAAGATCAGTTGCGGCTTTTGGCAGTGAGGCGGGCGTGAGGGAACAGGTCTGTCCAGCGCTGGTTGCGCCAGAGGGTTTCCAGACAGAGGAGGGCTTCGTCGCCGACTTGGGTCCAGAACTGGCCGGTGCGTTTGAAGCGACACTGGTACTGGCGAGCGGTGGATTCGATGGCCCCGGAGCCGACGGGTTCTGGAAGGGGTGAAGGGGAGGAGGTCGGGTGGGCGGCGGGAGCGCGCTTTTTGGAGCGGGCGCGTTGGGCCTGCTGGGCGGCGAGGGCTTGCTGGTAGTGCATTCGCCCGAGGTTGTTGCGGAGGTATTGGGTTTGCCTTTCGAGCTTGAGGCGCTGGGCTTCGGCCAGGCGCGGGCGGAGTTGATCGAGTTGGGCGATGACGTCGGCAGCGCGGTCGTCGTGGATGTGGGTCAGGAGGGGTTGGACGAAAGCCCGGGCTTCCGGGGTGTCGCGCCCGTGAAGGTCATGGGCGATTTCCCAGAGATGCTGGCGGAGATGGAAGAGATCGAGGCGTTGGCGGGCCTTGGGGAAGCGGTCGGCGACGGCGTTCCAGATCCAGACGGCGCCATCGGCGATGACGAGGACGTCGGCGGCCTGCCAGAGGCCGCGCCGGACGGCTTCGCGGTGGAGTTGGCGGAAGAGTTCGTCGATGCCGAGGCGGGTGGCCACGTAGCCACGTTCGGAGATGACGGGACGATCGGCGGCGGTGCTGCCGCGGTGATCGAGGCGGAAGCAGGTGGCGGTATAGACCCAATGCCAACGCTCGGGTTCCCGGGCCAGCGCACGCAGTTTCTCGGTGTCCCCCCAGTCATCGCGCTCGCGGATGTTCCAGGCGTCGATTTCGAGGATCAGGGTAAAAGGTCCCTGCGAAGGTGTCTGGTTCTGGCGGGTGGCCTCGGCTTGCAGCGTGTCCCAAGAATCGAGAAGCGCGTTCTGTTCGGCCCGGAGCTTTTGGGCGCGCTGGCCCTGGCGCCGGGCCTCCCGATCCAAGGAGCAGCGGGTCAGGGGCACGCCGAGGAGGCGTTGGGCGACGGCCTCGGCCTGGGCCGGGGGCATCTTGCTGACCAACAAGGCGGCGGCTTCCTGGAGGAACGGTGAGGCGGTGGCGTTGGGGGCCAATCCCAGGGCGAGGTCGGCGGGGAAGCTCCACGTCTGACAGCGGGCGCACCATCCGTGGGCGCGGGCGAACTCGACCGGGCCGAAGCGCGAGCGGATCGAGCGCGACAACCATTCCAGTCGACGCAGGGGTCCTTGGCAGGTGGTACAAAGGCAAGGAACCGCTTCCGCCTTGGCTTGGAGGGCTCGCTCCAAAGCCAGGCGGCGCGGCTCGAGGCTGGCCTGCTCGATGTGTTCCTCAAGGAAACCCAGGCCTTGCTCGCCGTCGGCGAGCACGCGCTCCACGCGCTGGTGGAGGTCGGCCTGCCAGGCCTGCAGTTCGGAGTCTCGCAACCAGGGCGGGAGGCGGGGAAGCGGAGGGGGAAGGCGGGACGTGCGGGCGGGCTGGGTCGGGGTCATGGGTGGGTGGGGCTGGGAGGAGTCGGAGGGCTCAGGAGGCATTCGCGGAACCGGGGGTGCAGCGGCAGGAGGTAAACGTCCTTGATCGAGGTGGAGCGCAGGCGCGGGTCGGGGCCCTGACGGCCGCGTCCCCGAGTCTCGCCCACGCGAATCCAGTTGGCGGCCTGGTAGCAGGTGCCCTCGAAGCGGTCGCGCTCGACGAAAGTCTCCACGACGTGGATGGGATGGGCGTACTTGCGCTGCCAATCCCCGCTCAAGCGACGGGCGAGGCGGCCGAGCACGTGGCTGGCCAACTGAGGCACCCGCACCCAGGCCGGGACGAGAAAGCGGGTGTTGTTGGTGAGCAGCGAGAGTTGTCGAGCCTGGGTGGCCGGATCCCACCCAAGAAACCGATCCCGCGCGGTGCAGCGCCACGCGGCCGCGCCGAACAAGGCGCAAGCCACCGGACGGCCCTGGCGGTCTTCCACCAGATAACGAAGGTTCTCGCCGACCGGACTGCGGTAACTGAGGTAGTGATGGCGGTGCAGGAGACTCTCGAAGAGTGAGGATCTGCGCGGATCGCCTCCGTCGCTCAGTTCGGTCAAACGCAGGGGCAGCAGTTCAGCCAGCGGTCCGGCGATCGGGACGACGGAGGGCTCTTCTCCGGACGGCATGCGTTTATGGCGCATCCGATTGGGCGAAGCCCAGCGCCGCTCGGGCAGGCGAATCCATCCTCGCTTCTCCAGGGTTAGCAGGAGCGTCCGGGCCGCCATGTCCTTGAGCTGACCGTTGAGGCCGCGCCATTGCCAAAGTGTGGCCAACTGGCGGCTCAGCCGGTAACGACTCCAATCCGGGTGATCGGCCACCAGGGCCCGAACCTCCTCCAGTTGCCGGGGGCCCAACCGGAGGCCCTGCAGAATGGACTCCTCCTGTGACATCCCCACCGGTTTACCGGAAGGGAGATTCAGAGTCCCGAGAAAAATACGGCTTTTTTCGTCCCCTCATCCCCCAGTTTCACCCTCCGTCATCCATTCCCCTTCCGAAAATCTGAGATGCGCCCCTCCCCAAGCCTTCGGAGGGACGAGCTCCGCGAGTCCGCATCCCATGGCACCATGGGCTCATGCCACGGATGAGAAGTTTTAGCGTCTGTGCGGAACATTCCCGCTTCTACTTTGCCGTGCGGGCCCGGCATTCTGGTGCGTCGCGCCCCGCGCCCGGCGTTCGATCCCCATGCCGCTTCCCGACCACAAGACCAAGATCGTGGCCACCATCGGGCCTGCCTCGGATTCGCCCGCCATGCTCGAGCGGCTCCTCCGCGCCGGCATGAACGTGGCCCGGCTTAACTTCTCCCACGGCGATTTCGCCAGCCATCGCGAACGCATCCGGCGTTTGCGCAATGCCGAACGGGCCACGGGCCGCCGCGTCGCCATCATGGCCGACCTTCCGGGACCGAAGATGCGTGTCGGCCGCATCGATCCGGAACCCGTCGAACTCGAACCGGGCCGGCCCTTCGTCCTCACCACGGATCCCGCGCTCGGCAACGCGCATCGTGTTTCTGTCAGCTTCCTCACCCTCCCGAAGGTGGTGCGTCCCGGCGACCACCTCTTCCTCAACGACGGTCTCATCCATCTCGAGGTCGAACGTATCACCGGCCCCGATGTCTCCTGTCGCGTCGTCGTCGGGGGTGAACTTCGTTCCCGCAAGGGCCTCAACCTTCCCGGCATCGCCCTGGGCATCTCGGCCTTCACCGACGATGACCGCCGCTGCCTCGAGTTCGCCCTCGCGGAAGGGGTCGATGCCGTCAGCCAGTCGTTCGTCGAGAACGCCGCCGACATCGAGGCGGTCCGATCCGCCGCGGCCGCCCTCGGGCATCGCCCCTTCCTCGTCGCCAAGATCGAGCGGTCCGGAGCCCTGCGGCACCTCGACGAGATCCTGGCCGCCGCCGACGGCATCATGGTCGCCCGCGGCGATCTTGGGGTCGAGGTCCCCATCGAACGCATCGGCATCACCCAGAAGGATCTCCTTGCCCGGGCCAATCTCGCAGGCAAACCGGTCATCACGGCCACCCAGATGCTCGAGTCCATGGTGTCGAGCCGCATCCCGACCCGGGCCGAGGCCACGGACGTCGCCAACGCCATCCTGGACGGCACCGACGCCGTCATGCTGTCGGCCGAATCCGCCATGGGCCGGTTCCCCGAGGAATCCGTCGCCATGCTGGCCCGCATTGCCGCCGTGACGGAATCCCGCCGGCCCATGGCCCGCCTCCGGGGTCTCCAGGAACGCTGCGGCGATCCGGGCGTTCCCCCTTGGAGCGGATTCGCCGAGGTGGTGGAACAGGCCCTCTCGGGGGTGCCGTGTGTCGCGGCACTCGTCCCCACCGTCTCCGGCACCACCGCCCGTCTCATCGCCCGACTCAAGCCCGCCGTCTGGGTCGCCGCCCTTTCACCCGAGCGCACCGCCTGCCAGGCCCTCCAGTTCTCCTACGGCGTCCATCCCATCGAACTCCGCGAGGAACCGGACGACTGGCGCGCCTTTGCCGCGGACTGGACGCGCGAGAACGGGCTTCGCGGCGATTGTGTCCTCCTCGTGGCCGGCCCTTCGCTCCGCCACCCCGGGGCCCATCACCGGCTCGAATTCGTGCCGCTCCCCCACTGAACCGCGGTTCCGCCACTCCAGCGTCGTTCTGTTTCCGAAGACGCCATCCCATTTGCCATGACTTCCTTCGACCATGCCCGACTCCGCGTCTTCCCTTTGTCCGAGCGCCGCAGCATGACCCGGGTGGAGGAGATTCTCATCGACCCCGACGGACCGGTGGCGCCGCTGGCGGAACCGCTGGCCGCCCAGATCCGACAGGCCGCGGACGCCGTGCGTGCCGCCCGCGCCCGGGGCGCAACCGTGATGCTCATCTACGGCGCCCATCTTCTGCGCAACGGCGCCGCCCTGCTCCTCGACCGGTTCATGGAACGTGGCTGGATCACCCATCTCGCCACCAATGGCGCGGGGACGATCCACGACTGGGAATACGCCTGGCACGGCCGCTCGACGGAATCGGTCGAGGACAACGTGGCCACGGGCACGTTCGGGACGTGGGACGAGACGGGCAGGAACATCCACCTTGCGCTCCTCGCCGGCGGGCTGCGCGGCGACGGCTACGGGGCGGCGTTGGGGCGGTACATCAACGAGGATGGCTGCACATTCCCGGCCCCCGACGAACTCGCCGGCCTGCTGGCTCAGTTCCCTGCCGATCCCCTCGCGCCGGCCGCCGCGGACCTGCTGGTTGCCATGCGGCAGCACGGGATCGTGGACGGGCCGCATCCGATCGTTCACCGCTGGAAGCACGCCTCGATCGTCGCCGCCGCCTTCCGGCGCGGCGTGCCGCTCACCGTCCATCCCGGGATCGGATACGACATCGTGGCCTGCCATCCCATGTTCAACGGCGCCGTCCTGGGCCGGGCGGCCGAGATCGACTTCAAGCGCTTCGCCGCATCGGTCGAGGGACTCGATGGCGGTGTCGTGCTCAACGTCGGGTCCGCCATCATGGGCCCGCAGGTCTTCGAGAAGAGCCTGAGCTGCGTCCACAACCTCCGGCGCCAGGACGGTCGTCCGAACGTCTCCGGGCACACGATCTACGTCGTCGATCTCCAGGAGGGCGGCGGCTGGGACTGGACCCGGGGCGAACCTCCCAAGACCCATCCCGGGTACTACCTCCGCTTCTGCAAGAGCTACTCCCGCATGGGGGGTGCCATGCACTACCTGACCTGCGACAACGCCGCCTTTGTCCACACGCTCGCCCACGAACTGGGCGCCACAGGAGCCTGAGAGCCTGTCTGAAAACTGGGAGGGGCCCTGCGACGAGGGGTTTTGGCCTGGGCCAAGGCGGCGAGGCCGGCGCATCCCCGCAGCGGGCTGTAACGGTCGAGCCAACGCAGGCCCAGGCCGAAAGGACCGTCGCCCGAAGGGTTGTCGCGGAAAAGGCCGGCTGGCTTCGTGGCTCCTCGGTCACAGACCGCGGGCGGGTATGCTCCCTCCTCGCGCCTCGCCATCCGGCCTTTTCCGCGACAACAGGGCCCCTCCCAGTTTTCAGACAGGCTCTGAGCCGAAAGCTCCGGAGGGACGGGCACTCAGGGACACCTGAAACCTGAAACCTGAAACCTGAAACCTGAAACCTGTTCCCACGCCGAAAGGGAGGTCCGAGCAGGATCGAACCCATCGGCCCGGCCCACAGGCGGCGCTCGAAACGGTGTGCCCGGAGGTTCGAGGACGAGGACGAGGACCGCCCTTCGGGCTGAGTACGAATCCCCACGAGGGATGGCTTGGGCGAATTCCAGGAACCTGGGATACGGCCGATCGCCGCGTAGGAAACCACGAAGAACCCGGAGGGGCGCGCTCTGCGAGTTCTGAATCCATCGCACCCGTCCGCTGTGGCCTCGTGGAACCCGGCCCTCCGGGTTCATCACGCTGTTTCACCCTTCGGAGGGACGAGCTCTGCGAGTCCCGAATCCTTCGCCCCCCTCTCCTGCGGCCTCGTGGAACCCGGCCCTCCGATTGCACGCCATCGCTTTCCTTGCTGCATGGATACGACTTGGCTGGCTTCGGGCGTGCGTTCTAGGCTGAGGGCGACCCGAACGTCCTGTCATGAGCACACCAGTCGCCAACAATTTTCCGAAGCTTCACAACGCCATGTGGCCCGGCCTGGTCGGCAAGGGAAGCCCTGGGGCCGAACCGTCGATCGACCTCGACACCATGCTCGACCTGACCGCCAAGGCGGAGGTCAACGGGGTGAAGTTCGACGGGGTGGACCTGTTTCTTTACGACCCGCATGTCTCGATCGATGTGGACGAGTCGGGGATCAAGCGGCTGGCGGACAAGATCCGGGCGAAGGGGTTTGTGGTGGGGTCGGTGGTGGCGCCGGTGTGGTTCGACGGGTCGGCGATGGGGGACGAGACGCAGCGGAAGAACTGGCTGACGGCGGTGCGGAAGGCCTGCGGCATTGCGGAGACGCTGCGGGACCTTGGCATCCGGCCTTATGGGGTGGTGCGGATCGATTCGGCGTGTTCGGTGACGGACTGGGACAAGGACCCGAAGGGCAACACCAAGCGGATTGCGCAGACCTTCAAGGAGGGCGGCAAGATCGCCAGGGACCACGGGGAACGGCTGGCCGCCGAGGGGGAGATCTGCTGGGGCGGCATGCATTCATGGAAGTACATGCTGCAGACGCTGGAGGCGGTGGGGATGCCGAAGGTGGTGGGTTTCCAGGCCGACATGGCGCACACCCTGCTCTACCTGCTCGGCGCCAACGCGGCCGAACATCGCCTCGTGCCCGACCGCTTTTTCTGGGAGCCCGAGGTGTTCCACAAGGCGATGAAGAAGATGACCAACGCCCTGCGGCCCTGGACCATCGACTTCCACGTGGCGCAGAACGACGCCACGGTGAAGGGGTCGGGCGATCACGAGAAGACCGGGAAGCATTGTCCGGTGAATGACCCCAACGGAAAGCTCAACGTGCCGCGGGACGCGGGATACTGGCTGCGGGATGAGGCCGGCAAGGTGGCGCGCAAGGTCCGGCACATCTGCTGGGACGGCTGCATGTTCCCGAATGAGCTGATGATGAAGCAGGAGACCTGGAACAACATTCTGGCGGCGATGATCCAGGTGCGGGAAAACCACGGCTGGAAGGGTTGAGCGTAGCGTTCCCTGTCAGCAAGACGGCCCGGACCCTGTCAGGGCCCGGGCCGTTGGAGACACGATCGACGGTCGGCCGACGGGTTCCTTTCGGAACGCGTTGGGCCAGGAAACGCCGCATTCCGGGGTGCGCGATGTCCGAAGGAAAAAAAACCCACCGGCCGGATGCCGGTGGGTTGGGGTGGGTGGGTGCGGGAACGGCGATGGCCGCGGTTATTCCGGGCGGATGAGGCGGTAGTAGGTTTCCTGGCCGGGCGTGGGCAGGAGAACGTAGTAGGTGTCGCCAACGACGGTGCCGGTGGCGGCGACGTCGGTCCAGACGCGGGGTTCGTTGAGGTCGGTGGTGCTTTGGAGCCGGAAGCCGGTGGCCGTGGCGGGCCAGGCGAGGGAGACGGCGGTGCCGATGGTGAGTTCGGGGGCGTCGGGATCGACGCCGGGGATCGCCCGGAAGTCGAGGTCGGCGGGTTCGAGGGCGACATTGGCCAGTTGGAGCCGGTCGAGGAGTCCGGTGTAGGGGAGGCCACCGCCGAACTCGGAGCCGATCCAGAACCACGTCTGGTCCCGCAGATTGAGCCCCTGGGTGTAGGGCCGGGTGTCGCCCAGGATGCCGTCCACGTAGAAGCGCATGTCCTGGCCGTTGCGATGGACGACGGCGATGTGATGCCAGAGGCCGTCGTTGGGGATGGCGGCATCGGAGAGCATGTCCACGATGCCGTAGGTGGTGATGGCGACGCGGCGGTCGGAGGTGATGGAGAAGCTGAAGGCGCCGGCGACACCGAATTTCCCGAAGAGGACGCTGCGCGCCTGACCGGCGGCCGGGGTGCCGGGCTTGACCCAGGCCTGGATCGTGAAGTCGCTGGTGACGCCGTCGGTGACCAGGGTGACGACGGAGTCGGGGTCATCGACGCGGACGATGTCGTTGCCATCGAACTGGAGGGCGGTGTCGCCGGGCAGGCCGGACGGGGTATCGGTGACGAACCGCGGCGAGATGCTGGCGAGGACCACCGGTGACGCCTCGACGGCGGCGCCTCCGAGGGTGCCGGCATTGGCGAACGGGGCTGCCGTTTCGTTGAGGGCGAGCGAGACGACGGTCGAGGCCAGGGGTGCCCTGGGGCTGCCGGGGACGGAGTCGAGCTGGTCCTCGGTGAGCAAGGCGCGATGGACGCGGACCCGGTCGAGGGTGGCGTTCACCGGTTCGGTGAAGGTGCTGGACC
The DNA here is from genome assembly GCA_019634625.1 of Verrucomicrobiia bacterium. Lineage (NCBI taxonomy): Bacteria > Pseudomonadati > Verrucomicrobiota > Verrucomicrobiia > Verrucomicrobiia bacterium. The sequence continues at coordinate 15,879 of JAHCBA010000035.1, read as the reverse complement.
CGCCGACGGTGAGATTGGCGTTGCTGGGTGCGCGCATGGGCCTGGTTTCATCGAGGAACCCGAAGTAGGCACCGTCCTGGTAGAAGCTCACGCCGACACCCGGTTCCCAGGTGACCGCCACATGGGTCCAGACGCCCAGGGGCGGGAGCAGCCCGATGTCGGCGTCGATGACGCCATAGAGGGTGAAGGCGATGAAGCCGGAGCTGCGGAGTCCGAACTTCCAGTTGTTTCCATACGAGACGATCGCCTCGTTGCGCGGCACGGCGTCTTCCGGGAGGTAGATCCAGGCTTCGACCGTGATGGGGGTGTCCGTTGCGGCGAGGGCTTCGGAGCCGGTGGCGTCGAGGAGGAGGAAGCCGTCGGGGTCGGTGATGCGGAGTGCGCGGTCCCCCGCCGCACCGGATGGGGTGTCGGTGACGGAGACAGGGCTGGAAGGAGGGCGGCCAAGGACACCCGTGAGGGGTCCCTGGGCGGACGTCACGGTCTGGCCCGAGCCTTCGTTGAAGTCGAACTGGAACAGCGTCTGGGCCGGCGCGGCGAGGATCGCGGAGCCGAGGGTGGCGACGGCGAGGGCGCTGACCCAGCGTGGGCGTTGGCGCGCGAGGGAGCGGGGATGGGAGGGGAGGGAGGTTCGCATGACGAATGACGGCAGAGGAACGGAGGATGCCAGGCTCGATGACCCGAGCCATCGACCGGGCCGACGGCAGCCCTCCGAACCTCGATTCTGCGCCGGTTGGAAACGGGACACGGAACGACACCGCGCCTCGCCGTCGAGCGGCGTTCTCGACGCGGTTGAGCTTACTGTTGTCAGCCGATGGGCAAAGACTTATCGGGCGGAATGGGAAGGTATAAGCTGGGATGGATTCGTGCATCAATGCGGGGTGCATTCGTGAATTTCTCAGAAAGGGTGAAGCGGGGGGGTGAAATCGGAGGGCCGAGCTCTGCGAGGCCGCAGGGGAGGGGTGCCATGGGGGGCGCATCCCAGACTTTGCAGCAGACCTCGTACTCGTACTCGTAATCGTAATCGTAATCGCCCAGCCCATTTCGCATGCGGAACGGGAGATCCGAACAGGATCAAACCCATCAGACCCGCCATGAGGCGACGCTGAAACGGTGTGCCTGCGGGTTCGAGGACGAGGACGAGTACCGCCCTTCGGGCTGAGTACGAGTCCCTGGGAGGGGGAAAGGGTGTGGTGCGATGGATTGCGGACTCGCGGAGCTCGTCCCTCCGGGGTGAAGCGGAGAGGTGGGATCGGAGGGACCGTTGGGTGTACACGCTTCAGCGTGAGCCTCCCAAGTCCGCCCCGACACGCTAAAGGGTGCACACCCAACAAAGTCCGACCCAACTTCTGCCCCCCCCCAGGTCCCCGCCCTCCCAGCGCATTTCAGACCTTTGCAGCAGGCATCGTACTCGTACTCGTACTCGTAATCGCCCTGCCCGGTTCGGATGCGGAACGGGAGGTCCGAACACGATCGAACCCATTGGACCCGCCATGAGGCGACGCTGAAACGGTGTGCCTGCGGGTTCGAGGACGAGGACAAGGACGAGTACCGCCCTTCGGGCTGAGTACGAGTCGTGCGATGGGTGGTTTGGGGGAGTTCCAAGAACCTGGGATGCGCTGCCTTTCGAGAGCTGGTTGAATTTGGGCGTTGCTCCTTTGGGGATCGTGCCGTTTGGCATTCGCGGCGGGAGATTCCGGCAAGGCGGTTCGATCAAAGGGTGCAACGCGACGCCCGGTGCTCACGCGAAGACGCGAAGACGCAAAGGAGGTGGGGGGTGAAGGAACTTGGGCATTCGGAAGCGTATTTCGCCGGGTGGGTGAACGAGCGGTTGGGCGGTGGTGTGGCGGGAGGAGGGAGAGTCCAGTCTGCGGATGGGGCTGCGACCCCTGGCGGGGTCGTGTGCGAGGTGGGGCTTCTGCCCGGGGGTCGAACCCGCGGAGCCGGGTCCGACCCCCGGCTAATCTCTGGAAACCCTCCGGGTTTCCCTGGAGTTTGGCCAATTCCAAATGCCTGAGCCTGGGAGCTGAACTCACTGGGTTTCTTCGGTCATTGTCGGGCCGACCCAGATCTGACCCGCCACCCAAGTTCTGCGCCGTTCAGACGCCGCTGTGGCCCGAGCCGCCCCAGGAACCCATTGACGTCCCGCTCTCCCACCTGAAACCCCTTCGGATCCAGCGGGTCGATACCCCCGCGGGCCAAACTCCGGGGCCCCAAGGGGGCCAGATGAGATAGCCCAGGGCGACCGAGCCCTGGGTTGTGACGGGCCAAACCTCGGGCAAGCCCTGAAGGGGCGCGACCTCGCCGTAAGAAAGCTCCTGGTTGTCCCATGAATGTTTGGGGTGGGTTTGGGCAGGTCGCGCCCCTACAGGGCGCGGAAGATTTCACATTGCGGGTCCCCAGGGCGTTGCCCTGGGCTATCTCATTTGGCCCCTTTGGGGCCCCCCCCGGTTCGCCAGTCGAATGGCCAAACTCCAGGGAAACCCTCCGGGTTTCCGGGAGCCGATCGAAGGGGAAGCTGCCGGCCCTCCGGGGCGATTCACAACGTCATGAGGCGTCTGGTCTGAGGTTTTGGACAGGATGAACAGGATGGAGCGGACCAACCGACAGGCATCGATCGACCCACCGCGAAACCCGGCAGGCAGACGGTTTTCTGGATCCTGTTAATCCTGTTTATCCTGTCCAAAAAGCCTCGGATCAACCTTGGGGACCATATCAAGGACCCTGCCCGGCCCACCCAGATTGGTTGGGGCGCCAGTTCGCCGTTGATTCCGGACCGGCGGTGCGGATTCTTGCGTGGCGAATCATGAGCTATTCGAATGCAATGGAAGTGCTTCACGCCTGGATGGGGGGAGTGAACGGGGGACAGATCGACGACGTGCTGGGGCTGTATGCCGACGGTGCGGTGTTGTTGCCGACCTTTTCGCCGCATGCCATCACGACGGAGGAGATGCGGAGGCGATACTTCGAACAACTGGGGGCACGCCCCGGATTGAACGTGTCGCTGCATCAGCGGACCGTGCGCGAACAACCCCTGGCGGGGAGCCTGCGGGTGATCAGCGGGATTTATTGTTTTCGGATGGAGATCGACGGGGAACTGCTCGGGTTCGAGGCGCGCTTCAGCTACGTGGTGGATCCGGGCGCGTCCCGGCCGATCCTCCATCACCATTCCTCGCAGATTCCGCGCAACCTGTCCTGATGGAGGACTCGCGGAGCTCGTCCCTCCGAAGGGTGAAGCGGGGTGGTGAATCCGGAGGGCCGAGCTCTGCGAGGCCGCAAGGGAGTGGAGCGATGGGGTGCGGACTCGCGGAGCTCGTCCCTCCGAAATGCGGCCTCCTCACCCGCAACCCGGGGATGCAGCGGGAGTAGTTTCATTTCGTAGCGAATTGAGTTGGGACTCCGGTTTTGACTCGGTCCGGGTCTTCCTGCTAACGGGAATGGGTCTTCAAGGAGGTCCATCCAGTTTTCCGGGCGCGCCGCGCGGTGTGGTGTGTCCGGGTCGGGCTTGGCGGCGGGCGTTCGGAGGTCCTTTCCGATGCCGTCGGGCGTCTGTTCGCACAGCGACGGGCGGTCTGAGGGTGTTGGGACGGAGGGTTCGGGGTCCCGGGACTCCCACTCCCCGGGGCCCGGGCCATTTCGATTCGCCCGCCGCCTCTGGCCTGACGGGATGGAGGGGGGCCTGAAGGGGGAGCCAGTCCCCGACCCGCCGCCGACGCGACGCCGATCCGCAGGGGAATGGGGTTAAGAGCCTGTCTGAAAACTGGGAGGGGCCCTGTTGTCGCGGAAGAGGCCGGATGGCGAGGCGCGAGGAGGGAGCCTACCCGCCAGCGGTCTGTGACCGAGGAGCCACGAAGCCAGCCGGCCTTTTCCGCGACAACCCTTCGGGCGACGGTCCTTTCGGCCTGGGCCTGCGTTGGCTCGACCGTTACAGCCCGCTGCGGGGATGCGCCGGCCTCGCCGCCTTGGCCCAGGCCAAAACCCCTCGTCGCAGGGCCCCTTCCAGTTTTCAGACAGGCGCTAAGGCGCGATCGGGGGGCGAAGGGTGAAGTCAGGGCGGTCGGCGGTGTTGCACCAACGGCGCATGTCCTGGAGCCCGGGAAGACCGACAGCGGTGACATGGCCGTCCATGGCGGCAACGACGGCGCGGCGGTTGTGGCGCGGGGCGACGAAGCCCCACTGGTGGGGAGGCGCGGTCGGGGACCAGTCCGGGGTCCACATTCGTTCGACCAGGGCGGGGGGACGGACCTGGAAGTAGCCGAAGGCTTCGGGGCCGGCGTTGGCGGATCGGGCGGAGAGGAACATGGCGAGGAGGGAGGGACGCCAGATCCCGGAGAGGCGGGTGACGACGGTGCCGGTGCCGAAACGGGCGTTGGCGAGGTCGGCGGGGAACTCGCTTTCATGGCCGCCGATGAAGTGGGCATTGATTCCGAGGGAGGGGAAGACGCTGACCGCATAGACATAACTGGCGCGGTCGAGACGACGGAGGCGGCTGAGCTGGGCGCGGTTGTCGGCGCTGTAGAGGGTTTCGAACGACTGGCCGAGGTAGGGGGAGAGGCGCCAAGGATAGCGGGCGTTGATGGGGAAGGCGAGGGGCTGACCGAGATCGTCGCGGGCCTCGGGATCGGTGACGTACCCGGGGAACACCGCGTCACGATGGTCGTCGGCGTACAGTTGGGCGGCCAGGAGGCATTGTCGGGCGGCCGAGAGTTCCTCGATGAAGCGGGCTTTGCGACGCGCGTGGGCCAGTCCGGGGAGGAGTAGGGAAGCGAGGATTCCCAGGATGGCGATGACCACCAGAAGTTCGATGAGGGTGAAGCCGGGAGGGTGGAGTCGCGGAGCTCGTCCCTCCGAAGGGTGAAGCAGGGTGGTGAAGTCGGAGGGCCGAGCTCTGCGAGGCGGCAGGGGAGTGGTGCATGGGGATGAGGACTCGCGGAGCTCGTCCCTCCGAAGGGTGAAGCGGCTCATGGCAGCCGGACGCGGAAGAAGCGGGCGGATGGGATTTCGGCCGAGTCGGCCGGATCGTTCCACGCGGCCAGGCCTCGGGCGTGGTCATAGGACCAGATGGGGTCGGCGACGGTTGTCCAGGCTTGGAGATCGGCGGACGTCTCGATGAGGTAGCGGCGTCCGGCAGCATGGTTGAGACGGACGGTCCATGAGGGGACGTCGGGGGACGGCGACGCGAGGGTGATGGCGAGGCGGTTGCGGGGATCGGTTGGGTCGGTGCCGGCGCGCCATTCCTGCCCATTGGAGGCGCCGTCGCCGTCGGGATCAGCATCGGCATCGTACCGGAGATCGCCGAAGTGGAACTCTTCCCAGTCGTCGGGCAGGCCGTCGGTGTCGGTGTCGAGATCGGGACGGACGGCGGTTCCATCGAGTTCGAGTCTGGGAACCTCGCCGAGGACACTTTCGGCGGTGAAGAAGTCCGGCCAGGCCGGGGCGCCGCCGAGGGCACCCGAGTGGAGACTGGTGATGACCAGGCGCAATCGGCCGGTGTCGCAGGCTTCCTGGAGGTAGCGGAGGACGAAGGGGTCCCCGAGGTGAAAGTCGAAGTGGAGGGTGGTTCCGGCCGGGACGGGGTCGCCGGGGGAGACGACGTCGGTGCGGCCGAGGGCGAAGGGGTGAACTTCGAAGACGGGGAAGGCGGGATCGGACTTCCCGACGTGGTTTCCGATGTCCACCCAGGCGCCATGGCGGTCGTGTCCGACGGCGTAGGCATGGCGTTCTCCGGGGCCGGTGCCGCCGAAGGGAGAGTCGTCCAGGAAGGTTCCGGCGGTGTAGCCGTTGCGGAAGCCGGCGCCGAACAGTTCCACCGGGCGGCCGGGATCGGGGTCGGGGAGGTGGTCCGGGTCGGTTTCATCGAGGTAGGTGGCGACGGGGTCGTGCGTGGGGTCGTAGAGAAAGGACTGGTCGCGGCTCACGGTGACGGAGAGGCGGGCGCGCCGGATGAGGTAGGATTCGGGTCCGAGTCCGGACGGGACATGGCCTTCGAGATCGAAGCCGAGGAGGAACTGTCCGTGGCGTGTGTCCACGCCCGCAGCGTCGCCGAAGGTGGCGAAGACCGGGGCGCTGGGTCGTGAGCCGGGAGAGGCGTTGAAGGGGTACATCCAGCGGTCCATCGAGGGGCGGTTGAGCTGGAGTTCGAAGGGTTGGGACAGGGCGGCGGGGAGGGTGAGAAGGACGGCGAGGGTGAGGCGGGATGTCGAAGGAAGCCGGCGGGAACGAGAACGAGGATCTGGGGCGGGGTTTCCTCCGGGGGGGAGCGCGGGGGATGGCAGGGAGTTCACGGGTTGGGAGGGGCAGGGCGGGAGGGATCGGCTCGGTCAGGCGGACCTGCGACGGCGAAGGCGTTGGGCGGCGAGCAGGGCGGCACCCAGGAGGGCGAGGGCGGGGAGGCCGGGTTCGGGGACGGCGAGAAAACCTTCCCATGCGTCGAGGGTGACGGAGTCAAGGCTGAGGCTGGAACCGGCGGCCTGGAAGGAGAGGGAGTAGTCCGAGATGTCCAGGCCGCGGAGGTCCCATTGATGGAGGGTGGAGACGGAGGCGCCGAGGACGGTGCCGCGGTCGAGTTCCATGGCGAGCATCGGCGCGAGTTGGTGTTGCTCCGAACCCACGGAGTAGGTGAGGCGGAAGGAATCGTAGTCCCACTCGCTTCCGAGGGTCCGGGTTTGGAGGACGACGGTGCCGAGGGTGAAGGGGACGGAGTGGGTGAGGGTGAACCCGACGGTGCCGGAGGGGTCGTAGAGGTTGCCGGTGCCGGTGACGAAGGTGGAAGGGCTGAGGGTTTGGGTGAGGATGGCGGAGGCGGTGGAGCCGGGTTGGTCGGGGGCGTTGCCCGGGGCGCCGAAGGGGACCGTGAAAGACTCCCAGTAGCCGTGGGTTCCCTGGTCGAGACCGCGGAAGGCAGGGACGATGAAGTTGTTGGTGGCGGCCCGGGCCCGGTCGGGGCAGGTGGCGAGGGCGGCGAGGGCGGCGAGGGCGGCGAGGAGGGCGGCGAAGGAGAGGATGCGGAGGGATGGGTGTGGGTGCATGGGCATGGATGGGTTGTGGCGCCGGGGCGCGGGACAGGAGGGTGACCGGGCGCGGGGGGCCGTGCCTTCGGCGTCGTGCCGAAGGTTGTCGGGGACTTGTCCTGGGCGCCGGGGTGGCGCGAGCAGGAGCGTTAGCCGACGACGGGAGGGGGATGGGAGAGGCCGAGGATGGCCTTGGCGATGGCGAAGTAGATGAGGACGCCGAAGATGTCGGCGAGGGAGGTGACGAGCGGGGCGCTGGCGGTGGCCGGATCGAGGCGGAGCCGGTTGAGGATGAAGGGGAGGGTCATGCCGACCAGGCTGGCGATGAAGACGATCGAGACCATGGCGAGGGAGACGGCCCAGGCGACGGCGGGGCCGGAGCGCCACCAGCCGAGGAGAAAGACCGCCCAGGCCATGGAGAGGCCGAGGAGGAGGGAGACCATCATTTCGCGAAGGGCGAGGCGGGGGTAGTCGCGGGTGCGGACTTCGCCGAGGGCAAGGCCGCGGACAACGAGGGTGGCGGCCTGTGCGCCGGCGTTTCCGCCGCTGCCGATGAGGAGTGGGAGGAAGAACACGAGGGCCACGACCGATTCGATGAGGCCTTCGTGGAGGGCGATGCCGGCGCCGGAGAGGAGATTGACGAAGACCAGCAGGACCAGCCAGCCGATGCGGCGGGAGTAGAGATCGCTGAAGCGGGCGTGCAGGAGGCTGCCCACCAGGGGTTGGATGCCGACGCTCTTGTGGATGTCCTCGGTCGCCTCCTCCTCGGCGAGATCGAGCACGTCGTCCACGGTGACGACGCCGGCGAGGAGGTTGCGGGAATCGACGACGGGGAGGGTGGTGCGGTCGTACTTCTTGAAGGCGGCGACCGCGGATTCCTGGTCGTCGGTGGCACGGAGAACGCATTGGGGCGGTTCGATCAGGTCGGCGACCGGCTGGTTCAGTTCGTGGACGACCAGGTCGCGGAGGCGGACTTCGCCTTCGAGGTGCCCCTGGGCGTCGATGACGAAGAGCTGGTTGAGGGTTTCGCGGTCGCGTCCGACGCGGCGCAGGTGGGCCAGGACTTCGGCGATGGACCAATGGCGCTGGATCGAGACGTATTCCGGCGTCATGCGCCGGCCGATGGAGTCCTCGGGGAAGCCCAGGAGGGTCCGGGCGATGCGCTGTTCGTCGGGGGAAAGCAGCGTGAGAAGCTGCTGGGTCATCTGGGCCGGCAGTTCCTCGAGGATGTTGGTGCGGTCGTCCGGGGGGAGATCGTTGAGGATCTGGGCGACCTGCTCGGTGCCGAGGGCGCGGAGGAGGCGGCGCTGGTTTTCGACGTCGAGGTGATCGAAGACCTCGGCGGCGAGATCGCTGGGGAGGATGCGGAAGAGGATGGCCTGCCGGTCGGCATCGAGGTCGCCGAGGATCTCGGCGATGTCGGCGACCGGGAACTCGATGAGCACGTCGCGAAGGTCATGGAACGCCCGCGCCTCGATCATCTCTTCCAGCTCCGGCCCGATGAGTCGCCCGATCATCCCGGGGTGATAGCCGAGGGCGCGGTGGGAGGGAAGGCGGAGCCGCAGCCGGGGGCAATCCGCGGTGCATCCCGTAGTTGTGGGTGAGGAGGCGGCGAATCGGAGGGACGAGCTCCGCGAGTCCTCGACCCAACGCTCCACACCGTTGCGGCCTCGTGGAACTCGGCCCTCCGAGGCGATGCTTCGCTGAGTCCGCACCTCTACCCACAACGACGGGATGCCCGGGGCCATCCGGGGACTCGAACCTCTGCGAGTTGCGCGCGAGGCACTCAAGGGGCATCGCGCTGCCATGGATCAGCTTTCGAGTGTTGTCTGCGCAGCAATCTTGCCGATGCTGCTGCCGGACATCCAGCCGGCGCGCGTCGGCAGGACTTTCTCATGTTAGTTCTCGACGGCGCGTTCGTTGGTCTCGTTCATGAACAAGATCCAAGGACGAACCGCGCCCGCTCGCGGCGCAACATTTCAAACGGGCTCATGCACTTCACGCCAACGCCAATGCAGGCGTTGGGAATCTTGATTCGCTTCGTTGAAGCCGCGGCGACTTCGTGGGTCACGACCACAAAGCCGTGAGCGAGCGCGTGCGCCACGAGGTAGAAATCTGCCTGTTGCAGGAAGGTGCTTACCGCTGCCGGTTCGTAGTTCTGGCCGGCAGCCCATCTGCTCACGGTGCTCAGGGCCGGCAGGATGGGTGAGTAGGGTTTGAGAAAGAATCCATCCGCACGGGCGGCGGCCCAGCCCGCCAGTTCATCAGCACCAGCTTCAATTTCATCGCCTGCTTTCTCAATGCTGAAGACCAGCCCGGAAGTGTTCGAGGCAACCAGCCAATCCCAGAAGGCCGGGCAGAAATCCAAGCCGTAGTGCAGGTTCTTGGCCTGAATGAAAACGTCCGAGTCGAGAAGGTATTTCATGCGACCCCTACTCCGAGGCTGCGCTCCAATTCCTTAAGCGTCGCCAGCTTGGAGAACCCGAGCATTCGGAACGTATCCGTGTAGCGGGTCTGGCCCTCCAGTGTGCTGGCACATAGTGCCGTCGCGAAGCGTTTGCCCACCCGCGCCGCCTGGGTCAGATAGAAGTTGCCTCCGCTTCTGCGCGGAATTGCCCGCAATCTGGCCACTTCCGCGTGATACGCTTCCCGGAATTCCTCCTGCGTCAGCCCACCTGCATCCAGGATGCGGCGCAAGATGACCAACGTGCTCACTTTGAAGCGATGGGCCAACCTGCATGCTTCCTCCTTCAACTCCCGGTCGGGATGGTAGGCCTGCCGCATGGCGTCGAGCGGCACCAGCAATTCAGCGGCAACCTCGTTGCACCAGCGCTCCACCTGTTGAACGGGAACGGTGGTCGGTTGGGAATCCGACACTGCCGATTCCCCCGCCCAGATGTGCGCCAGTTCATGCGCCAGCGTGAACATCTGTGCCGCCTTGGTATCCGCGCCGTTGATGAACACCAGCGGTGCAAGGTCATCGGCCATGGCAAACCCGCGGAACTCCTGAGGATCCAAATGCCGGTGATTGTTGTTATGAACCACCGCATTGCACATCACGAGTATGCCCAGCCCGTCGGCCTGTTCGATGAAATGCCGCAGCGCGTCGGTCCAGGTCGCCATCCGCCGCCGTGCCTCGACGGAGAAGCCCAGTTCCGACCGGATGCGCGCGGCGCTGGACACCACGTCATCCTGCACCCGGGCCGAGCCGACAAACGCCAGCGGCTGCTCGCCCATGGAGCGGGCGTAGTTCCGAAACCATTCCTGCCGTTGCTGGCAGACGTAGATGGTATCCAGCAAGTTCGGCGAAGGATGCCCGATGCGCTCGTTGCCCGGCGTGCGGAAGTCCGGGATGGGAATCGTCTCCACTGGCGGTTCGGGCAGAAAGAGATAACCCACTGGCGTGTGCGTCGTCTTCGCGAGCGCTTCCAACTGCTTCAGCGTCGGTTGTGCCGCCCCGGCCAACCAATCCGACAGTTGCGGAAATTTGCCCGCCAAGTCAGCCGCATCAATCCCTGCGCGTTCGCACGCCCAGTGTACCAACTGCGGTTGGATGGCGACTCGATTCATGTCCATGGATTAGCGTTTAACCGCGCACTCCTCAATCCTGCCGGTGACGGCGGCGGGGATCGAAATCAATCCGCGCTCTCCTCCCGACCGAGTCTTCCCCGGACTCCTGCCCGGATCGGTATTCCCTCCCCGACGTTCACCCTCGGTGCCGGCTCATGCGTCTGCGCCACCAAGCCCTGGCAAGGCCGTCAGGGCGATCCGGCCATGCCGGGATGCCATGGCTTCAGTGGGTGGGTCATTGGCCTGAAATTCAGAAGAGCGAAGGCGACTGCTCCAAGGATCGTTTGGCAGATTCAATCGTGTACGTCGTGTGGCACCTGGGACACCACAAGTAGTACTCGTAATAGGAATCGCCCTTCGGCTTCTTCCTCGACGTCTGCTTGATGATCGGCGTCGAACATTTCCCGCACGGCTCGCCTTCCTGCATGTCGGGGCGGACGCGGTCGGTTTCGGACTTCTTCTCGTAACCGTCGTCCACCGGGAGACCGGGCTGGCGCAGGGCGACCATCGCGAGTTGATCGCACCGCTCATTCTCCGGATGCCCCGCGTGCCCTTTCACCCAGCGGAACTCCACCTGGTGCGTCTGGCACAGTGCGTCCAGGCGCCGCCATAGATCCACATTCTCGGGGCGTTCGGTCCGGGTGCGCCACCAGCCCTTCCGTTTCCACGCCACCAACCACCCATCCGACATCGCCTTCACGACATACTGCGAGTCGCTGTAAAGCGTCACCCTGCAAGGGACCTTCAACAATTCCAGCCCCGCGATGGCGGCGAAGATTTCCATCCGGTTATTGGTGGTATTGCGAAATCCGCCGCTGATCTCGGCACGTTTCCTGGGATGAATGAGCACGGTCCCATAACCGCCCGGCCCAGGGTTCGGTTCGCACCCGCCGTCAGTGTAAATCTCCACGTGCGGCATCTCGACCGGTGCTGGTGTGGCGCTGTCGCTCATCGCTGGTGCTTTTCGTCCGGTCGTATCCAACGGGAGAAATGGCCGGAGCTGCGGCGAGGCGGGCGGGATGCAGATCGTTCAAGGATCACGGAGGGCGGCGAGGGTATTGGGGTCGGACCAGACGCCGCGGGCGGCGTCGCGGGCGGCCTTTTCGGCGGCGAGCAACTGGACCTGGTCGAGGACGGGGACGGCGTGGAGGGAGGGTTGATGGACGATGACGTGACCCTCGCGGAGGAGGGGGAGGGCGATGTTGGTGCCGTCGCGGTAGAGGGAGCCGGAGCCGCCGCGACCGGGGACATGGAAGGTGTAGGCGATGCGGACTTCGTTGGAGAGGACGAGGGAGGCGAGGGCGTCGCGGGTGCGGCGGAAGGTGCGTGCGCGTTCGCTGAGGGGGTTGCGGGACCAGGGAGGGGCGACGATGCCATTGAGGCGGTAGGTTTCGACCGTGGCGTTGGCGGTGCGCAGGGCGACGGAATCGCCGGTGGGGAGGCGGACGACGATGCCGGTGGTCTGGCCGAGGACGGGGACGGTTTCGGTGCGGGTGCGGCGGAGGGTTTCGACCCAGGCGTCGGCGGGTTCGAACCAGTGGCGATGGAGGTAGAGCAGGGCGGCGAGGCCGAGGAGGGCGAGGCCGAGGGCGGCCTTGGTGGCGTAGTGCAGGAACCAGAACATGGCGGGATCAGCGGCCTGGGGACGGCGGGTCCTGGCCGGGGCTGGGGCTGGGTGGGGTTCCGGCTGGGGGAGGATGGCTTTGGAAGAGGCGGATGCGCGGATCGCGTTCGGGCGGGGGTGGAGGCGGGGCTGGGGGGACTTCGAGGCGTTCGGGATCGGGGAGGCGTTCGCGCTGGGCGGAGAGGATGAGGAGATGGACCTCGGGGCGGCGATGGGGGGGTGGATGGAGGCCGCGGGCGCGAAAGACGTGCCAGGCGCGCAGGCAGTTCTCGGCGTTGTCGAAGCGCCAGACTTCGCGGGCGAAGACCTTTTCGAGCCAGGAGCCGGGGCGGGCGTGGCGGAGGCCGAGGACGAAGGCGCCGGGGAGGTCGGGATGGCGGATGCCGTCGAGGAAGGCGAAGAGGAGGGCACATCGACGCCAGCCGCGATGGGCGAGTTTGTTGGCGAACTGGAGGATGCTGTTGCGGATGTCGCCAGGATGCCCGGCGGTGAAGGCACCTGTGAGGGGGTCGGCGAGGAGGCGCCCGATCCAGGGGGCCCAGACGACGGCATTGGCGATGCCGAGGAGGACGGCGACAGCGAGGTAGGCGGCGTCGGTGATGCCGTCGGTCCGGGGGGTGGGGCCGGCGGTTTCGACAGCGCGGCCGAGGACGGCGAAGAGCGCGAAGCCGAAGACGATGCGGAGAAGGGCGAGCATGGGCGGGTTCAGCGTCCGGGGTCGGGACGGAGGATGGCCTGGGGATTGAGGATGCCCCGGAGCCGCATGTCGAGGGCGTGAGGGTGGACGGCGTAGCGTCGGGCGGTGTGTTCGGTGATGAGACCCTGGGCGAGGAGTTCGATGAGGTACTGGTCGAAGGTATGCATGCCGACGTGGAGGGAGGCCTCGATGATGCCGTGGAGGAGATGGAGTTCGTGTTGCGCGATGGCGGCCTCGACGCCGGCGTCGCGCCGGAGGATTTCGACACAGGGGGTTCGGCCGCCGGAGACGTTGGGGAGGAGGCGCTGGTTGACGACGGCGGCGAGGTTGCGGGCGAGGAGGGCGCTGACGGCGGATTGTTCGTCGGCCGGGTAGAACTCGCGGATCCGGCCTATGGCCTGGGGGACGGAATCGGCGTGGAGGGTGCTCAGGACGAGATGGCCGGTCTCGGCGGCCTGCATGCCGGCCCAGATGCTGTCGCGGTCGCGGAGTTCGCCGATGAAGAGGACATCGGGATCCTGGCGCATGGCGTTGCGGATGCCGTCGGCGAAGGAGGCGGTGTCGATGCCGACCTCGCGCTGTTCGAAATGGCTGAGGGCATCGTTGAAGACGTATTCGATGGGGTCTTCGATGGTGACGATGCGGAGGGCGCGGGTTTCGTTGAGTTCCTGGATGAGGGCGCGGGCGGTGGTGCTTTTGCCCTGGCCGGTGGGGCCGGTGAGGAGGAGGAGGCCGCGGGGGAGGTCGGCGATGCCGCGGAGGGATTCCGGCAGTTGCCAGTCTTCCAGGCGCATCCGCTGCTGGGGGACCACGCGGAAGGAGAGCGACTGGCGCCCGCGCTGTTTGCTGAAGTTGGCGCGGTACCGGACGTCGGCGAACTGGAAGGAGGCGTCCACCTCGCGTTCCTGGACGATGCGGGCGACGAGGGCGGGGCTGAAAGCGTCGATCAGCCAGGAATGGAGGCTGACGTCGTCCGGTTCGGGGGCGACATCGTGGGGAACGGATTCGAGGTGTCCTTCGACACGGACGATCCAGGGGTGGCCGGCGCGGCCGTGGAGGTCGGTGGCGCCGCGTTGGCGGGACCAGGCGATCAGGCGGCCGAGGGGTTTGTCAGGCGGGACCTGCTCCATGGGAGGCCTGGAGACTACGGGCGTAGGCTTGATGTGGCAAGCCCGGGGATCGGGTGGGTGCGTCCTCGCGGAGTTCGGTCCTCCGGGTGGTGGGGGGGGGTGAGGTGGGAGGGTGCATGATCCGCATCACGCGTGGGTGGGGTCTCGCGGGCCTTGGCCCTGCGCGAAGGGGGCCGTTGCAGGGGCGGCAGCGATGGCGCGGCCGGCGATCCAGCCGGTGGTCCAGGCGGCCTGGAAGTTGAAGCCGCCGGTGAGGCCGTCGATGTCGAGGATTTCGCCGGCAAAGTGGAGGCTGGGGCAGAGGCGGCTTTCCATGGTGTGCAGATCCACGTCGGCCAGGCGGATGCCGCCACAGGTGACGAACTCGTCCTTGTTGAGGCTCTTGCCGTCCACCGGGAGTTCGGTGCGGAGGAGCCGTTCGACGAGGCGATGAGACGTGGCGCGGGGGAGTTCGGCCCAGCGGGTTTCCGGGGTGAGATCGGGGGCGAGGGCAAGGGCGCGCCAGAGGCGGGCGGGGAGGGGAAGGGGCGCTTGATTGACGACGCGGCGGGCGGGAAAGGCGGCGCGGGTGCGGGCGAGGGAATCGGCGAGGGCGGCGGCGTCGAGGCCGGGGGCCCAGTGGATGCGGAGGGGGAACCGGTAGTCGAGGTGGTGCAGGTCGCGGGCGGCCCAGGCCGAGAGGCGCAGCACGGCGGGGCCGCTGAGTCCGGCGTGAGTGATCAGGAGAGGCCCGCGTTCGCGCCAGCGGAGACCGGGGACGGAGAGTTCGACGGGATCAACGGAGAGGCCCGGGAGATCGCGGAGGAAGGGGGAGACGATGCGGAAGGTGAAGAGGGAGGGCACCGGGGGTTCGATGGCATGGCCGAGGGCGATGGCGGGTTCGGCGGCCTCCAAACCGCGAAGTCCGCCGAGGGCAAGCAGCAACCGGTCGGTGTGAAGGGTCTCTCCAGTGGAGGTGACCAGGGCGAATCCACCGTCGGGATGGCGGGTGACGCGATCGAGACCGCAGGAGTGGCGGAGCGTGACCCCGGCGGTGCGGGCGGCGCGGGTGAGTCCATCGACGATGGTGGCTGAGGAGTCGGAGACGGGGAACATCCGGCCATCGGGTTCGGTCTTGAGGGGGACGCCGCGGGATTCGAACCAGGCGAGGGCGTCGCGGGGCTGGAATTTTTGGAAGGGACCGATGAGGGCGCGACCGCCCCGGGGATAGCGGGTGGCGAGTTCGCGGGGATCGAAACAGGCGTGGGTGACATTGCAGCGCCCGCCGCCGGAGATGCGGACCTTGGCGAGGAACCGGGGGGAACGTTCCAGAAGCAGAACCGAGGCGTTTGGATTGGCTTCGGCGCAGGCGATGGCGGCGAAGAACCCGGCCGCGCCACCGCCGGCGACGACCACACGGGGGCCGGACATGGGGGAAGGCTAGCGGGCAGGGGGCAGGGGGCGAGCGGGAACGCGGGGCGGCGGATGGGAAGCGGGAAGCGAAATCAGGGAATGACCAGGCGAAAAAGGCGTCCGGCGTCGTCGATGCGGTCGATGGGAAAGTCGAGGCGTGCGGGGTTGGGTGGGGAGGAGAGTTCGGCGACCGGGGTCCAAGACAAATAGAATGTCAGGCCAAAAGTTGTTAACGCCACGTAGCCGCCGGGAACCCCCTCCATCACACCATCACAGTAGACCCGTTCGGGCCACCGGGGACGATCTGATCGCGGTCTGTAAACCACCAAAGAAAGTGTCGGTCCTATTATTGACAGTAAAATTATAGCGTCGGGCACTTTCTATGAGAACGAAGTGCCATTCCCAGTCGGCGGGCAGGCCGTCGTCAATCATCAATAACAAAATGCCGGGCTAATT
>JAHCBA010000034.1 GCA_019634625.1 Verrucomicrobiia bacterium | reverse complement strand
CTGGCTGGGAGACGTGGGCCAGGGAGCCGGGTGTCAGCCATGGGGAACCGGGCTTCAGGAGGATGGGAGAGGGGAAGCATCCACTGTGACCGTGGTGGGTCTCCTGACGATGTTCGCGGCATACACGGTGCCTCACGGTCGGCGCGTGGCGGCTGTGCCGGAAACGCGGGTGACTCATGGCAATCGTCCGGCGAGCGTCGAGGTGTGCGACCGGCGGGGGCGGGCGTCGATGGGGAACGGACGATGACCCTCTCGAATCCGGGATCGAAATCGCACCGCCGGGAAGCCGGTTCGCACGACCGACTGGCTCGGCGGTGACCCAACACCCGACCGCGAGACGGGATCAAGAGGGAATTCCGCATGATACCGGCTGGGAAACGACGGCCCGGGACCCGGGTGTCACCGGTGGGGAACCGGACGCCAGGCTGCTGGGAGCGGGGAAGTATCCACTGTGACCTTGGTGGGTCTCCTGACGATGTTCGCGGCATAGACGGTTGCCCACGGTCGTCGCGTGGCGGCTGTGCCGGGAACGCGGGTGACTCATCGTGACCGTCCGGCGAGCTTTGATTGGACCGCCTAGAGGTTGGTAGGATGGCATTCAGGTTGTCAACGATGGATTGGGTTGGGTAGATAGGCTGCGAGAAGGATGATCTGGGATTGCCGGCAGTGGCCGGAGCCGTGGATTGTTGGCGAGCCCAAGGGGGTTCGGACTCGTACGTATCAGATCCGGATCCGGAGCCGTCAGTGCTCGCGGTGGAGTGACTTGAGGAGGAATTCGCGGCGGTGGGTGACCTGGCGGCGGAAGGAGTCGATGTGGTCGCGAAACACGGCGACGTCGTGGTCTTCGGCGCGGGGGTGGTAGAGGGAGGCGCGGAAGCGGACTTCGGGTTCGAGTCGGCGTTCGAGGCGGGTGATGGGGAGTTCGAGGCGGTCGGGGGTGAAGACGGTGTCACAGAGTTCGGCGAGGCGGCGGAGGAAGAGCTGGCGGAACGCGGGTTGGGCGAGGAGGGGGCCGGAGAACCAGCCGGGGGGGCGCCACCAGGCGGTGCCGCCGAAGGGACCGCCGCCTCCGAAGAACCGGGCCACGGAGCGGGGCGGCGTGTCGCCGCCCATGCCCAGGGTGAGGGGCATGGTGTACCAGTCGTACTTGGGCGAGGCGCCGTCGTAGTCGCCCCAGGTCTTGTCGAGGTCCCAGGGGAAGATCTCCCACTGGCCGTCCTGGCCGGGGGAGCGGTAGAGGAAATGGTTGTTGAAGAAGCCGTCCCAGTTCTGGAGGCACATATTGACGGCGTAGTAGCTGGCGAAGAGGTCGGTGCGGAAGCGGCGCTGGAGGTCGTCCCAGGAGGCGGCGCCGGGGGTGCGGCCGAGGGCGTCGAGGGTTTCGAGGAGGACGTCGTGACCGGTGTGGGGATTGTTCTTTTTCTCGTGCTGGGCGACGACGTCGCGGCCGTACCAGAGGATTTTGAAGAGGTCGCCGTCGGGGTTGCGTCCGTGCCGGCGGAGGAAGCTGCTGTTGGGTTGTTCGACAGTGAGGTGGTAGCCGAGCGGCTGACCCTGGTACCAGAGGCGCCAGTGGCCGCTCTTGGGGGCGGGTACGCCGGCGGCGCGGAAGAGTTCGAAGCCGAGGTGTTCGGAGAGGAGATAGCGGGGGTGATGTTCGAAGAGGACGTTGACGGTGGAGATGCCGTCCCAGAGGCGGTCCTTGTGGAGGCGGACCTTCCAGCCGCCCTGGCGCGGGGTGATGCGGATGTGGTCGAAGAGTTCGATGGGGCGGCCCTTGGGGGGCATGAGGATGAGGGCGGAATCCCCGCGGGAAGGTTCGCCGGCTTCGCTGGATTCGCCGGCATTGCGGCGATGGGAGCGTGGCGGGTTGCGGAGGGATGGGCCGGGTCGTTCCGGGGGACCGAATTCGAGGAGATGGGCGACCGGGATCTGGGCGGTGTGGGTGTTGCGACCGATGAAGACGGAGTAGGTCGGGCGGGCGTCGTGGGGATGGGGGTGGAGCCGGGTGGAGCCGGTGGCGTCGGTGGCCAGGATGCGGAAGCGGACCAGCCGGGCGTCGGGTTGGGGCGGGAGGGTGGCTTCGAAGGTGCCGGAGCGGTCGTCGCCCTCGACGCGGGTCATGGGGAGTTCGGTCCAGTCGGCGGCGGCGGCGGCGGTGGGGGCGTCGCGGCGGTAGGCGAGGGAGGCATCTAGGACGCGGTAGGCGAGGCGGACGTCCCGGAGGCCGTCGGGGTCGGCGACGCGGGCGCGGACGGGCATGGGTTGGTCGGGGTCGGGAGTGGCGAAGGCGACGTCCGAAACGACCGGGGGCAGGTTGGGGGCGCGGGAGGCGTTGGGATGGCCCGGGGTTCCGGCGGCGCGGCGGAAGGGGGGAAGCGGGGAGGGGGCCCAGTTTTCGGGGAGTTGGGCGGGGGCATGGACGGTGATCCGTTCGAGCGAAGCGGAGAGGCCGTCGGGGGAGACCGGCCAGGGTTCGGCGTCGCGGTAGCGGACGGCATCGACGACACGGCCCTGGGCATCGGACAGTTCGAGGTTTTCGCCGCTGTGGCTGAGGCGCCCGGAGAAGTCGCCGATCACCGGGAGGTCGGGGCCGTAGTGGGCGAGGAAGGCGGCGCGGTCGCGGGCGAGGACGAGGTATCCGTCGGGATCGATTTGGGTGCCTTCGGGGAACCGGAACTGGATGCCCTTCGAGAAGGTCCAGTGGGCGAGATCCACGGGCTGGGACGACGGGTTATGGAGTTCCACCCACTGGAGTTCGTCGCGGTCGTCGGGGGGATGGTAGAGGAACTCGTTGATGGCCACGGTGGGGACGGCGGCCGGCAGGGCGAGGGGCAGGGCGGGGAGGAGGGTGATGAGGAGGGCGAGGGCAGTCCGGGTGGGGGGAGGGTTTGGGAGCTTGAGGGTTGGGTTGGCGGGGAGGTGGGGGTGGGGAATTTGGGGAGGCATGGGATCAGGGCTTTTTTTCCAGGTCCTCGGGGGCGACGGGGGCGTTGCGCCATTCGTCGGTGACGGCCCAGAGGTTGAGGGGTCGGACGGAGCCGCCGAACTTGAGGAAGCGGACGCTGCCATCGGCGAAGGCGAAATTCGAGCCGCCGCTCCGTCCGCCCTCGTTGCCGGTGTGGCGGTTTTGGGCGACCTCCTCGATGTCATTGCCCATGGTGCCCTGGTCGAAGTCCATGTGGACATGGACCGAGCCGGTGCGGCGTTCGCCGAAGGTGATGGTGTCGGAGGGCTGGGGGATGTGGGTACGGCGCATGCCGACGGGCCATCTCCAGGTTTTGTGGGCCTGGTAATCCTCGGTGCTGAGGGCGAACTTGAAGTAATCGTTGAACCCGTTGATGAGGAAGCTGCGGCGGGCATGGAGCTGGTTGGTGGCATCGAGCCAGCCGGTCAAGGGCATGAAGCGGTCGGAGGGGCAGGTGACGATTTTGGGTTCCTTGTAGTAGGGGAGGAGGGCCCAGGGCCAGGCGCCGGGAGGTTCGCGGCGTGGGGGATACGATTCGTCGTGATCGTCGGCGTAGAGGCCGAGGGAGAGGTTCAACTGGCGTTCGTGATTGAGGCACTGGATGGCGTGGGCCTTGCGTTTGGCACCGGCCAGGGCTGGGGCGAGGAGCGAGGCCAGGATCCCGATGATGGCGATGACCACCAGGAGTTCGATCAGGGTGAAGGCGGCGGCTTCGGGGGTGGAACGGCGGGATCTGGGGAGATTCATGAGGATTTGGGGCGCCTGTGGGAAGGAGGACGCACGGGGGGCGTGTTTTGTTTCGGGAGGTTTTTGCGGCGAGCGACCCGTCCATTTGGAGGCGGTCTTGCGAGGGGGGGGAAATGGGCTTCACCCGGGTGCGATGGCGGGGTCCAATTGGGGCGATGCAAGCACCGATCATGGTGGCGCTGGACGTGCCGGATATCGAGGGGGCGGAGCGGCTGGCCGGTCAGGTGGGAGGGTTGGTGGGGGCCTTGAAGGTGGGGAGTGAACTCTTTACGGCGTGCGGGCCGGAAGGGGTGCGGCGGATTCGGGCGACCGGAGCGCGGGTGTTCCTGGATCTGAAGTTTCACGATATTCCGCACACGGTGGCGCGGGCGGTGCGGGTGGCGACGCGGCTTGGGGTGGATTTCCTGACGGTCCACACCAGCGGGGGGGAGCCGATGATGCGGTCGGCTGTGGAGGCGGCCCGGGAGGAGGCGGCAGCGTTGGGGCGGGCGACACCGACGATCCTCGGGGTGACGGTGCTGACAAGCATGGATGCGGCGCAATTGAGGGCGGTCATGGGGGAGACCGAGGTGGCGGCGCAGGTGGAGCGGCTGGCCCGGCTGGCGGTGGCGGCGGGGGTTCCGGGGCTGGTGTGTTCGCCGATGGAACTGCCGCTGCTGCGGCGGGTGCTGCCGCGGGAGGTGGTGCTGGTGACGCCGGGCATCCGCATGGGGCCCCCGGCGGCGGGGGACGATCAGAAGCGGACGCTGAGCCCGGCCGAGGCGATGGCGGCGGGGGCGGATTGGATTGTGGTGGGCCGTCCGATCCACGCGGCACCGGACCCGGCGGCGGCGGCGCGGGCGATCGCGGAGTCGATGGGGATGGCGGTGGAAAGGGCGGGGGAAGGGGAGGCATCGGGGCGATGAGCGCGGAGGCGACGAATGGCATGGGGGTTGGCCGCGGGATCGGCGTTGGGCGCCGGCCCCGGTTGCGATTCCCGGAGGGCGGGGATCCGCACCGGTCACGGGTGCTGTATGCGCTGGGCTGGACACTGACGCGATGGATTTGTGCGTTGTATTTCCGGCGGCGGGAGGCGGGATGGGAGAACATTCCGGAGCGGGGACCGTTCATTCTGGCGTCGAACCACGCCAGCTTCATGGATCCGCCGCTGGTGGGTTCGGTATCGCCGCGGCCGATCAGTTATCTCGCGCGGGAGTCGCTGTTCGCCAACCCGGTGTTTGGGCGGATTCTGCGGGCGGTGGGTTCGGTGCCGGTGGACCGGGACGGGGCGAGCGGCAAGGGGCTCAAGACGATTCTCGCGCGGTTGCTGGCGGGGGACGGGATTGTGTTGTTTCCGGAGGGGACGCGGTCACCGGACGGGCAGTTGCAGGAAGGGCGGTCAGGGATCGGGCTGGTGGTGTTGAAGTCGCATGCGCCGGTGGTGCCGGTGCGGGTGTTCGGGACGTACGAGGCGTTTGGCAGGCACCGCCGGTGGCCGGTGCGTCATCCGGTGGCGGTGCGGGCGGGACGGCCGCTGGACCTGGAAGGGTTGCGGGCGGAGGCGGCCACTGCGGACCGGGCCCGGGTGAAGGCGCTTTACGGGGAAGTATCGAGGGCGATCATGACGGCGATTGCCGGGTTGGAACGGCCGTAGAGCCTGTCTGAAAACCCCTCGTCGCAGGGCCCCTTCCAGTTTTCAGACAGGCTCTTAGGGGCTGGCGAATGGCGAATGGCGGATCGGGAGGATGAGGGGTGCTTTGTACCGGGTGAAGGTCTCCTGACGCTGATCAGGAGGCGGCGACGAGCTGGCGGAGGACGAAGGGGAGGATGCCGCCGTGCCGGTAGTATTCGATTTCGATGGGGGTATCGATGCGGCAGGTGACGGGGATTTCCTGGCGGGAGCCGTCGGGGCGGGTGATGGCGAGGGTGAGATCCTGCTGGGGTTTGAGATCGGGACCGAGGCCGGTGACCTCGAAGGTTTCGGCCCCGGTAAGGCCGAGGGAGGCGGCGTGGGTACCGTCCTTGAACTGGAGGGGGAGGACGCCCATGCCGACGAGGTTGGAACGGTGGATGCGCTCGTAGCTTTGGGCGACGACGGCCTTGACGCCAAGAAGCCGGGTGCCCTTGGCGGCCCAGTCGCGGCTCGAGCCGGTGCCGTATTCGTGACCGGCGACGACGATCAGGGGGACGCCGGCGGCCTGGTATTTCATGGCGGCGTCGTAGATGGAGAGTTTTTCGGGGGAACCGGCGGGACCTTCGGTGGCGTGACAGAGGGTGTTGCCGCCTTCCTCGCCGCCCAGCATGAGGTTTTTGATGCGGACATTGGCGAAGGTGCCGCGGGTCATGATGCGGTCGTTGCCGCGCCGGCTGCCGTAGCTGTTGAAGTCGGCAAAGGCGACGCCGTGTTCGACCAGGTAACGTCCGGCGGGGGAATCCTTCTTGATGGCGCCGGCGGGGGAGATGTGGTCGGTGGTGACGGAATCGCCAAAGAGGCCGAGGGGCCGGGCGCCGCGGAGATCGCCGATGGAACCGGCTTCGAGGGAGAAGCCGGTGAAGAAGGGGGGTTCCTGGATGTAGGTGGAGGAGGGGTCCCACTCGTAGACATTGCCTGTGGAGGCGGGGATCTCGTTCCACTTGGGGTTTTGGGCGGCGAAGTCGGTGTAGAGCTGGCGGAAGACCTCTGGGGCGAGCGCGGAGCGCATGGTGTCGCGGACCTCCTGAAGGGTGGGCCAGAGGTCGCGGAGGTGGACGGGCTGGCCATCGCGGCCGGTGCCGAGCGGTTCGGTGGCGAGGTCGATGTCCACCCGACCGGCGAGGGCGAAGGCGACCACGAGGGGCGGGGACATGAGGAAGTTGGCCTTGATGTTCTGGTGGATGCGGGCCTCGAAGTTGCGATTGCCGGAGAGGACGGCGGCGGCGACGAGGTCATGGCGGATGACGGCTTCCTCGATGGCGGGGTGGAGGGGGCCGGAATTGCCGATGCAGGTGGTGCAGCCGTAGCCGACGGTGTGGAATCCGAGCTGGTCGAGGAAGGGCTGGAGGCCGGTCCGGCCGAGGTAATCGGTGACCACGCGGCTGCCGGGGGCGAGGGAGGCTTTGACGAGGGGATTGACGGAGAGGCCGCGTTCGACGGCTTTGCGGGCGAGGAGGCCGGCGGCGAGCATCACGCTGGGGTTGGAGGTGTTGGTGCAGCTGGTGATGGCGGCGATGAGGACGCTGCCGTGGCGCAGGTCGCCTTCGAGGCCGGGACTCCGGGATTCGACACGGTCCGGGGTGGGCCGGTTGTTGGCCATTTCGCGTTCGGTGGCCGGGTTGGTTCCCTGGAGGTCGGCCCGTTGCGGGGACACGGGTTCCTGGCTGCCGCCGCCCCGGGCGACGGTGGAGGCGGGCGGGACGAGAACGGACACGGTGCGGGCGCGGTCCGGGTCGGACTTGCCGAATCCGTTTTCCTTCACGGGACGGCCGAGGGCGGCGAGGAAGGAATCCTTGAGGTGGGGAAGTTCGATGCGGTCCTGGGGGCGTTTGGGTCCGGCGACGCTGGGGACGACGGAGGCGAGGTCGAGTTCGACCACCTGGGAGTAATCGATGTCGCCGGCGTTGGGCATGCCCCAGAGGCCCTGGGCGCGGTAGTAGTTTTCGTAGAGGCGGACGTGGGCATCGGGTCGGCCGGTGGCGCGGAGGTAGGCGGCGCATTCGGCGTCGATGGGGAAGAAGCCCATGGTGGCCCCGTACTCGGGGGCCATGTTGGCGATGGTGGCGCGGTCCACGACGGGGAGGGCGGCGGCACCGGGGCCGAAGAACTCGACGAACTTGCCGACGACCTTGGTCTGGCGGAGGAGCTGGGTGACGGTGAGGGCGAGGTCGGTGGCGGTGACGCCTTCGCGGAGGGCGCCGGTGAGGTGGACCCCGACGACATCGGGGGTGAGGAAGTACACGGGCTGGCCGAGCATGCCGGCTTCGGCCTCGATGCCGCCGACGCCCCAGCCGACGATGCCGAGGCCATTGATCATGGTGGTGTGGGAATCGGTGCCCACGAGGGTGTCGGGGAAATGGACGAGGGGTTCGGCGGAGCGGGCGGAGCGGGCGGCGAGGACGCCCTGGGCGAGGTATTCGAGGTTGACCTGGTGGACGATGCCGATGCCGGGCGGGACCACCTTGAAGGTCTCGAAGGCCTGCATGCCCCACTTCAGGAACTGGTAACGCTCGCGATTGCGCTGGAATTCGAGTTCGAGATTTTGGCGGAGGGCGTCGGGCGAGCCGGCGAAATCGACCTGAACGGAGTGATCCACCACCAGGTCCACGGGGACGAGCGGTTCGATCAGTTTCGGGTTGCGGCCCATGCGGGCGACGGCGGAGCGCATGGCTGCGAGGTCCACAAGGAGGGGCACGCCGGTGAAGTCCTGGAGGACGATGCGAGCGACCACGAAGGGGATTTCGGCGGTACGGGGGGCGTTGGGCTGCCAGGCGGCCAGTTCGCGGACGTTGGCGGGATGGACCTTCACGCCGTCGCAGTTGCGGAGGACGGATTCGAGGACGAGGCGGAGGGAGACCGGGAGGCGGGAGATGGGGCCGAGGCCGGCTTTTTCGAGGGCGGGGAGGGAATGGAAACGCCCCTGGGATCCGTTGCCGAGGTCGAAGGTGGCCAGGGTGCCGAAAGGATCGTGTGCGGTGCTCATGAACAGGTCAGGCGCGCCCGGAAAGGGTGCGGCCGGGGACGTTGCGGCGGCTGGAAAAGCGAGTCAAGCGGGCGGCGGGGATCTGAAGGCTGGAGGCTGAAGGCTGAAGCCTGAAACCTGAGGCCTGAGGCCTGAGGCCTGAGGCCGGAGACCTGAGACCTGAGGCCTGAGGCCTGAGGCCTGAGACCTGAGACCTGAGGCCTGAGGCCTGAGGCCTGAGGCCTGAGACCTGAGACCTGAGACCTGAGGCCTGAGGCCTGAGACCTGAGGCCTGAGACCTGAGGCCTGAGGCCTGAGACCTGAGGCCTGAGGCCTGAGGCCTGAGACCTGAGACCTGAGGCCTGAGGCCTGAGACCTGAGACCTGAGACCTGAGGCCTGAGGCCTGAGACCTGAGGCCTGAGACCTGAGGCCTGAGGCCTGAGACCTGAGGCCTGAGGCCTGAGGCGTGAGGCCTGAGATGGAGTTCGCACGCGGAATGGGAGGGCCGGGCAAGATCGAACCCATCGGGGCGGCGCCCCAGGGCGGCGCTCGAAAGGGTGTGCCTGCGGGTTCGAGGACGAGTCCCGACGTGGGCAGGGTCCGGTCACTCGGGGGCCTTGAGGGTGGCGACGAGGTCGAGCTGGCGGACGCGGCGGAGGACGAGGAGGGCGCAGAGGGTGGAGGCGACGGTGACGACGAGGACGGCGAAGGCGTAGTTGCGGGGGGTGAGGACGGTGGGGAGGCGGACGGTTTCGGTGTTGACCATGCCGAGGATGGCTGTGGCGAAGCCGGTGCCGAGGAGGAGGCCGAGGGGGACGGCGAGGAGGGCGAGGAGGGTGAGTTCGGTGAGGAGGACGGCGCCGACTTCGCGGCGGGAGAAGCCGATGACGCGGAGGGTGGCGAGTTCGCGGGCGCGTTCGGCGAGGGAGATGCGGGCGTTGTTGTACACGACGCCGAAGGTGACGACGACGGCGAAGAGGAGGTAGATGCTCTGGATGAGGTTGATGCTGGCGGCGGTGGTGCGGCGAAAGTTCTCGCGGAGGGATTCCTTGATGCCGACCCAGCCGATGCGGGGGACGCCCTTGAGGGCGCGGAGGAACTCGTCGCGGCGGGCGGGGTCGATGGTGACGCTGGCGCCGGTGACGAGGTCGCCATCGAGGAGGAGGCGGTTGAGGGCGGAACGTTCGAGGTAGGCGGAGATGCCGGTGAGATCGTCGGCGAGCCCGACGAGGGGGAGGTGATGGACGGGCCGGCGGCCTTCGAGGAACTCGACGGTCACGACATCGCCGACGCGGGCGCCGAGGACGTCGGCGAGGATTCGGGAGACGACGAGGCCGTGGGTGGGAAGGGGGACTTCCCGGAAGCCGGCTTCGACGACGCGGCTGTGCCGGGCGTCGGCCGGGATGCCCTGGATGGCGAGCTGACGGCTGCGATGTCCGAAGCGGACGCGGACCGGGGCATGGCGGAAGGGTTCGACATGGCGGACGCCGGGCAGGTGGCGGAGGGGGGAGAGGATGGCGACGGAGCCGGGCTGGAAGAGGCCGACGTTGATGTCCTGGCGCTGGACGACATCCCACTGGAATCCGAGGAGATCCTGGACGCTGTCCCGGAAGCAGTTGGGGACGATCAGGAGGGCGGTGGCGAGGGCGAGGCCGGCGACGGTGAAGGCGGCCTGGGCGGGGCGGCGTTCGAGGTTGCGGACGGCGATGCGGAAGGCGTGGGAGAAGAGGGGGGCGATGCCGGAGCGTTCGATCCAGGCGGGGCGGAAGCTGGCGGGGGGTTCCGGGCGCATGGCCTCGGCGGGGGGAAGGCGGGTGGCGGCGCGGACGGCATTCCAGGCGCCGGCGAGGGCGGCGCCGAGGCCGACGACGAGGGCGATGGCGACGGCCCCGGCGTCGAGGCGGAACTCGAGGCTGGGGAAGCGAAAGAAGAGGTGGTACATGCCGACGAGGCGGGTGCCGAGGAAGGCGCCGCCGAGGGTGCCGCCGAGAACGCCGCCGGCGACCATGGCGAGGGCGAAGCGGAGGTAGTGGCGGCCGATGCGGCCGTTGTCGAAGCCGAAGGCCTTGAGGATGGCGATTTGTTCGCGCTGGAGGGTGAGGAGCCGGGAGAGGACCGAGTGGACCATGAACGCGGCGACGCTGAGGAAGACCACGGGGAACCCGATGGAGAGGGTTTCGAGGACGCGGATTTCGTCGGAGACGCGGATGTGGGAGGGATGATCCGTCCGGCCAAAGGCGCCGCGTCCGCCGTAGGGTTCGAGGAGGCGATCCACGGCGTTGAGGACGGGGCGCAGCGGGGCGCCGGGTGCGAGGGTGAGGGCGAGATGATTGAAGGCGCCGTCGAGGTCGAAGGCGGCCGCGGCCTCCTCCTCCCGCATCCAGAAGATCCCGTAGGTGCGGTTGTCGGGAAGGGCGGCACCGGGACGGGATTCGAAGATGTATTCGGGGGACAGGACGATGCCGGCGATGCGGAGGACCTGGCGGCGACCGTCGAGGAGCATCACCAGGGAATCGCCGGGCCGGAGGGCATTGGCGTCGGCGAAGGCCTCGCCGACGAGCACTTCGCCGCGGCGGGCCGGGTCGAGCCAGTGTCCGCGCCGGAGGAAGAGGCGGTTGAGTTGCGGCGGGGCGTGATCGGGGAGGGAACGGACCATGCCGCTGGCGGGTTCGTCGAGTTCGGGGAGGTCGAGGGTGACCTGGGCGGCGATGCCGGGCTGGACGGCGGCGACGCCGGGGACGTCGGCGATGCGGCGGGCGAGGGAGGCGGGGGCGCGTTTGAGGTGGGCGAAGGCGTCGGCGAAGCGGTGGGCCTCGTAGTATTCGAGGCGGGTGGTTTCGAGGGAGTGGATGAGGCTGCGGGCCATGATGAGCATGGCGAGGCCGCAGGCCATGACGACGGCGACGGCGACGGCCTGGCCGCGGAGGCGACGGAGGTCGCGAAGGAGTTTGCGGTCGAGTTGGGAGAGCACGGGGGGGCGGGGCGGGGCGGGGGAAGAGGGAAGAGCGAAGAGGTAAGGGGGAAGGGGAAGGGTGGGTTTGGGGGAGCTACCAGTTGAGGGAGGAGGGGAGGGCGCGGCGGGGGTTGCGGTGTTCACGGAGGACGCGGCCGTCGGAGAAGTGGAGGACGCGATCGGCCATGTCGGCCATGACGGCGTTGTGAGTGATGATGACGGTGAGGGTGCCGAGTTCGCGGTTGGCGCGTTCGATGGCTTCGAGGACGACGACGCCGGTACGAACATCGAGGGCGCCGGTGGGTTCGTCGCAGAGGAGGACTTCGGGGCGTTTGGCGATGGCGCGGGCGATGGCGACGCGCTGTTGTTCGCCACCGGAGAGCTGGGCGGGGAAATGGTCGAGGCGGGCCTGGAGATGAACGAGGGCGAGGGCTTCCTCCGGGGGCATGGGATCGCGGGCGATCTCGGTGATGAGGGCGACGTTCTCCCGGGCGGTGAGGCTGGGGATGAGGTTGTAGAACTGGAAGATGAAGCCGACGGCGTCCCGTCGGTAGCGGGTGAGGCGATCTTCGGAGGCGTGGGTGAGGTCGAGATCGCGGTAGCGGAGTTCGCCGGAGGTGGGGAGGTCGAGGCCGCCGAGATTGTTGAGGAGGGTGGTTTTGCCGCTGCCGGACGGGCCGAGGAGGACCACGAGTTCGCCCGCGTGAAGGTCGAGGTCCACGCCGGCGAGGGCATGGACCTCAGCCTCACCGAGACCGTAGGTCCGGGTCAGATGGCGGACGCGGAAGACCGGTTGGGGGGCGGGGGCTGGGGCGGCTGACGGTGGGGCCGGGCAGGTGGAGTCCATCGTGCGGCGGGTGCGCCGTTACCGCAGGGGCTTGAGGTGGGTGAGGGGTTCGTGGTCGGGAAGCTGGTCCCAGGCGAGCCCCTCGTCGGCGGCGGGGACGGGACGTTCGGGGAGGCCGAGTTCCTTGAGGATGAGATTGCGGGCCATGGAGATTCCGACGGTTTTGTAGAAGGCCAGGTGGCGGTTGAAGCCCTGGCGTCCGAAGCCGCAATCGGTGGAGAGGATCAGTTTGTCGGGAGGGATGTGGCGCAGGGCGCGGCGGACGCGATCGGCGACGACATCGGGGAAGTCGGCCTGGAGGGTGCGATGGCTGATGACGCCGACGGCGATCTTTTTGGAGAGGCGGTCGCGGTAGC
This sequence comes from Verrucomicrobiia bacterium, assembly GCA_019634625.1. NCBI lineage: Bacteria > Pseudomonadati > Verrucomicrobiota > Verrucomicrobiia > Verrucomicrobiia bacterium. The sequence goes on along the minus strand of JAHCBA010000034.1, from coordinate 57,694 downwards.
GGTCGAAGAGGGGGAGTTCGCGGAGGTCGTTTTCGGTGGCTTCGATGGTCCAGACATCGCCCTTGAGGCGGTCGAGGTAGATCTCCATGGACTGGGCGTAGGACTCGTCCTTGAAGACCTTCTGCATGTTGGGATTGCCCCAGCAGGTGTGGATCCAGACCTCGACATCGTCGAGGCCCTCGATTTCGCGGTTGAAGGCGTCCACGAGGAAATCGATGAATTCCTTCTGATCGGGGGAGTAGCGGGCCATGAAGTGGAGGGTGGGTTCCTCGACCTGGATGACCTTGCAGCCGGAGGCGGCGAGCTGGCGGAGTTCGAGGTTCATGGCCTCGGCCATACTCCAGATCAGTTCGCGTTTGTCGTCGAGGGAGTAATGGGGCGTGTGGGAATCGAGGAAGAAGGCGAGGACCTGGGCGGAGCAGGTGCCGAACTTGATGGGGCGTCCGGAGGAGGCGGCGGCCTGCTGGGCGATGCGCCAGATCTTGGCGTATTCGAGGGGATTGCGGGGGTCATGCTGGACCTTGCCGACGACGCGGGGCCAGCGCCAGGTCTTGTAGATCGAGTCGAGCATGGTGCCGACCGGGTAGGAGAGGAGGGGGGAGCGGGTTTTTTCGGTCTGCAATTCCTCGTGCTCGAGCCCTTTCCAGCGCTGGAGCGGGTAATGGTGCCAGGAACGGCCGGCAACATCCTCGTCGAGGTGATAATCCCCGGTCGTGAGGATATCGAGTCCGGCGCGGCACTGGTCGGAGACGACCACGGCATGAGCGTCGGCGAACTGTTCGCGGAACCAGGGGTCCATCATGGCCGTATCGAGAGGGCGGCCCCACAGGTTCACGTTGTACCAGCGCGGGCGGGGCCAGGAGCCGGTGACGGTGGCGGGCAGCAGCAGGTCCTTGGTGGATGTCCATGCCATGGCAGTTCCTTTTCCTCGATGGGTTCCGAATGGGCCCCGGCCTCCGGGGTATTCCCCGGGGGCGCTGCCCTGTTCCGTTCCCGGCAAAGGGAAGCGGGTGGGGCGGTTGGGGTGGTGGGAAGGCTCTACCGTGACGCGGCGGCGGCGACAAGGATGGAGACGCGGGGGATTGGGTGGGCCGTGAATCCCGGAGTTGTGGGCGGATCACGGCCTCTTGCTTCATCCGTGCAAGTCGCGTTCCTGGATCCAGGAGATCGCCAGACCCGCGCTCTCGCTGGTCACTGCGCCAGGATCACCCGGTGGAACGTGGCGGACGCGGACGCCTCGAAAAGCAGTCTCGTCTGCCCCGAGCCGGCGGTGACAACCGCCGTGGTGTTCCAGGGACCCTCCGGCGACTCGGCAAATTGCGCCCCGTAGCTCCTGCCCGGAATGCTGCGGAAATACACGGCGCGAAGGCCCGGCCCGATCTCCGTCCGGTCCGCATCGGTCAAAGCCTCCGGTCGGGGTACGGTCTCAAGGGTCAGAACGGATACCGGGTCCGTGGGATCCGTCCCTGCGAGCATCTCGGCACGGTTGTTCATGCCGTCTCCATCCGGATCGTCTTGCTCCCCGCTGGCCTCGGGGTGCGCGGTCGGCAGCCCGCTGGATGCCAGCCAATCGGCGTAGAGGGGCGGCGTCACCCATCGTGCCGTGGGACGTTCTTCGAAGGTTGGCCCCCAACCCGAGGTCCCGGCTCGAGAATAGACAATGGCGCCCGGACTCTCCCGAAAGACAGGCTGCCGCACCCCTCGAACGCCAGTGCCCCGAGATTCGTGACGGTGTTCGGGATGGTCACACCAGTGAGCCGGAAGCATCGGGCAAAGGCCTGATTCTCCAGGGTCGTGACGCCATGGGGGATCGTGACACGGGTGAGGTCCTCCCGATTCGAGAAGGCGCGCACGCCGATGGCGGTGACCGGCAGTCCGGCGATCGTGTCCGGAATCGCGACGTCCGCAGGACCGGCAAAATGAGTTGGCCACCCCGGACCCCGCGAATGCGCATTGGTGTCGGAACTCGCCGGCCGCCGTTCACTGGCCGCGTCGCGTTCCCTCTCAATCGAACATGAAATCCACGAAATCCCACGAAACGCCCCCAGCCCTCCGTTCCGGACAACGACGGGCATGCCTGCTCCTCGCCGGCCTCCTTGGACTGACAGGCTGGACCGAACCCGACCCGGCCCGCGCCGCAGTCGGGCCCGTGCCTCCTTACTCTTCGCAGGTCGTCCGCACCTGGAACCTTCACACCATCGCCGCCATCACGACGGACGACGGTTACGCCGATCCCCTCCAAGCCACTCGCACCTTGGCCATGGTCCACGTCGCCATGCACGATGCGGTCAATGCCGTGCTCCCGTTCTTCGAATCCTATGCCTTCGACGGACGCGATGCCGCCGCCGATCCCGAAGCCGCCGCCGCGGCTGCCGCGCATGGGGTCCTTCTGCGCCTCTTCCCGAACCATGAGTCCCAACTCGACGCCTGGCTCCTTGCCTCGACTGGTACGAGTTCTCCGACCTGGGCTGGAACCGGGTGACTCGACTCGTCGGGCAAGGCTCCGGCCTGTCCCTCTGGGAGGCGGCCCGACTCTTCGCCCTTGTGAACATGGCCATGGCCGACGGCTACATCGCAGGCTGGGACTCCAAACTTCACTACGACTTCTGGCGTCCCCTGACCGCCATTCGGGCCGGCGACACCGACGGCAATCCGCTCACCGGACCGGATGCGAACTGGTCTCCGCTCCTGCCGACGCCTCCCATCCAGGACTATCCCTCCACCCATAGCGTGCTGGGCGATGCGGCCGCCGAAATCCTGGGACGCGTGCTCGGCGACCGGACGCCGTTCGCAATGGAATCGCCCACCGCGCTGGATCCCGTCGCTGGAACGCGGTCGTTCGAGTCCTTCACCCAGGCCGCCGACGAGAACGGGAACTCCCGGGTCATGGCCGGAATCCACTTCCGCTTTGCCGTCCGCGAGGGCCAGCGTCTCGGTCGTCGGATCGGGCAATGGGTCCATACCCATCATCTCCAGCCGAAAAAAGCCAGGGTGATCCCGGGCTTCGATTCGCGACGCGCCCCCGCTCGCCCGTGAGGCGGCTCGCCGGCAGCCGATTCCGATCCTCCGAAACTTCCAGGGCGGCGTTCCACGCCGCCCTTTTCGTTGCTCGACACGACTGCCACCCCGCCGTAGCAGCACGCCGTCCACCGCCATCGCATGGTGAAGCGGGATGGTGAGATCGGAGGGCTGGGTTCCACGAGGCCGCAGGGGGGTGGAGCGATGGATTGCGGACTCGCGGAGCTCGTCCCTCCGATTCACGGGATGCGCCGAGCGGACGATTGGCATGGCGGTTGGCATTGACTTCGCGGGGGGCACGACGTACACCGCCGAGGTCACAACGGCGTTCATGCGTGCCTGTTCCCGAATCCTCCTGGCGGTGATGCTCAGCGTGTCGCTGGGCTGGCACTGGGGGATGATCCAGTCGGTGGCGTGGGCGTCGATGTTCGCGGAGCGGGTGCGGACGGAACCGGTGGGGGTGGCGTTGGCGATGACCTTCGACGGCGATCATGCGTGCGGGATCTGCCTGTTTGTGCGCGAAGGGCGCCAGGCGCAGGGCAAGGCCGAGGTGCCGGTCGTGCAGCAGGTCAAGCTGGAGCTGGGGCAGCCGCTGGAACCCATGGCCCTGCTGTTCCCGCCCCCGCGGCTGGAGCCCGTTTTCCTCTCCTTCGAATCTTCCGGACGGCGTCTTGAAGCGCCGCCCTATCCTCCTCCCCGCAGGGCCTGATTCCCCATCTGGCGCGCCCGTGACGGCGCGTGTGAACGGTCGTCCGCGTGGGCGGGTGTTCCGTATCGGTCCATACCATACCGGGAGGAGTGTCGCTCTTCCCCCATCCTGCGGGAGTTCTGTGCCGTCTCGAAAGATCCATGCATTCACCCTGATCGAGCTGCTGGTCGTGATCGCCATTGTGGCGATCCTGGCGAGCCTGCTGCTCCCGGCGCTGGGGCAGGCCAAGGCGCGGGCGCGGGCGATCCATTGCGGTTCCAATCTGCGGCAGATCGGATTCGGCTGTGCCCTGTATGCGCTCGACCATGACGATGCGCTGCCGCGCTCGGCGCACCAGGGAGCATCGTGGATCGGACGGCTGGCGGTGTACGGGGTGACCAATGTGTACCGGTGTCCGGTGGATCCCCACCGCCTGCGGTTCACCAGTTTCGCGCTCAACGATTTTCTGACCCCGCACCCGTATGGGGCCGCGGAATTGAACTTCTCCCGGATGACGGCGATTCCGTCGCCCGCGGAGACGATGCATCTGGCGGAGGCGCACCCCGAGTTCGAGGGGTCGGACCATTTCCATTTCGCCGATGCGGCCGGGGGCGGGTACACGCCGCCCGCCTTTGCGACGCAGGTGGCGTCCGGGCGGCATCGGCACGCCGCCAACTACCTGTTCACCGACAGCCATGTGGAGTCCGTGCCCTGGGCGACCGTTCAGCGGCGCCTGGTCCAGACCGGGTCGCGCTTCGTGCGACCGGACGGGCATCCGGAAGCGCCGGCGGACGACTGATTTTCTCTGCCGATCGAGGCAGCAACCAACCTGAACAAGAACGAAAGCAGACACTGATGAAGGATCCGATGAACGACATGGAAATGAGCGACCGCTCCTCCGCCGGAGCGCCTTTCAGCCCGGCACCGGTACCCGGTGGGAGGTTTGGCGGGATGCCGCGATGGCCGCGAATGGGCCGGGCGGTACGTCTGGTGTGGGCGGGCGCCGCGGTGATGGGCATGGCGGCGGGAAGCTGGGCCCAGCACGGGCACCTCAACACCGGGGCAACGGGCACGAGCCAGGGGGACTCGCTGATGTTCGCCAATGGACACCTGTTCGCGGCGGAATCCGGGTATGTGAAGGACCTCCCGCTGGCCGACTCCGGCCGCTTTGCGGGGTTCTTTGAAGGCAACATCACCTTCACGGTGCTGGCCACCACGGTGGACAACGGCGGGCCGGTTCCCAACGCGCCGGCGTCGGGCAGTTTCGTCATGGCCGGGATCCAGTCGGTGTCGGGTCCGGAAGGGGGCCGGTTCGGGTTCTGGGAGGCGGGATCGACGGTTCCGACCTTTGAGTATGGGGTGGGTTATGACGTCGCGATCCCGACCGGGTTGTGGGCATTGAGTGACGCGAGTCTGGGAGCGGGGACGCCGGGGGCGGATCCGTACGGGCACCTGCATGGGCGACGATTCACGGCCACCGTGCCGGGTTTGTACGAGGTGTCCTTCCGGGCGTTCGATCTCTCGGGCAACGGCGCGGGCGGCGGGCCGATCCATACGCCGTCCGACGTGATCACCATTGCCTTCAACGCCGTTCCGGAGCCGGGCGTGGGAACCCTGCTGGGGATGGGGACGCTCGGCCTGCTGGCAATGGGATGGATGCGGCGCGGCGGCCGGCGCCAATCCTGATCGCCCAACCGGATGAACACCCTTCCTGATTCAGGAAGGCATGCACCCGCGGGCCGGCCTGACCGGTCGCCCGCGTGGTGTCATGCCCGAAGGCGCGTGCTGGCGGTGAGCCTGATCCTGGCGTCGATGCCGGCGTTGGGTTCCCACCAGCACATCAACGCCGGGGCGCTCGGGTCGCAGGCGGGCGCGCCGCTGTCCTTCGTGAACGGCGACCGGTTCGTGGCGGAATCCGGGTACGTGATGCCGATGCAGCCGGCCACGGCGGGTCCTCGCGCGGGGTTGCATGCGGGTTCGGTCACCTTCACGGCATTGCCGGCGGGCCTGGACTACGGGGGACCGGCCTTTGGACATGCGGCGCCAGGGTCGCGCCTTGAACTGGTGGTGGAGACGGTCGTTGGGCCGGCGGGCGGGCGGTTCGGGTTTTGGGAGACGGCGGGGGAGAGCGAAGGGACGGAGTTGACCTTCGAGGTGCCCGTGGGGGAGACCGACGGCAGCCACCGCTTTCCATTGAGCGAATCGTTCGGTGCGTCCGGTGACGATCCGTACGGGCACATTCACGGGCGGGTGTTCACGGTGGATCTGCCGGGCCTGTACCGGGTGGGGATGCGACTGATCGACACGTCGGTGAACGGGGCGGACGGGGGGCCGTTGCACCCGCCCTCGGAGCGGTACGTCTTTCAGCTCCAGGCGGGGGTCACCCTCGCGTGGATCGAGGTTGGGGAGAACACGGTGCAGATCGCGTTCGGGGCGTTGGCGAGGAGCGTGTACCAGGTGGAACGGGCGGATCGGCTTGGCGATCCCGGGGCCTGGTCGCCGGTTGGCGCGCCGGTCCAGGGCACGGACCGGTTGGAGACGGTGACGGTCCCGCTCGAAGCCGGGCCGCGGTTCTTCCGGCTTCGGAGGACATCGGTCTGAGCGGCGGGGAGGGATCCGGCGGCGGGAGCGGGGGCGCCCGTTGGGCGTCGCTTGTGTTGTTCGCCAGCGGCGCGGCGGCGTTGGCGCACCAGACACTGTGGACGCGGCGGTTGGTGGATCTGCTGGGGGCGGGGCCGGAGACGTTCTCGCGGGTGATCGGGGCGTTCTTCGTGGGCCTGGCATTGGGGGCGGCCTGGGCGGCATGGCGTCCGGCCGCGCCGGGTCGCGCCTGGCGGCGGGTGGTGAAGGCGGAGGGATTCGTGGCGGTGGCGGCGCTGGTGCCGCTGCTGGTGGTGGAGACGCTGACCCAACCCGGAGCGCCGGTGTGGGCCACGGGAGGGGTTGCCCGCCTGCTGTGGCCGCTGGTGCTGATCGGGCCGCCAGCCTTTGCGCTGGGGATGGTGTTTCCGGCCGTGGCCGGAGTGATACCCGCCGCACGAAGGGTGGCCGGGGTGCCGCGCCTCTATGCGTGGAACACGGTGGGAGGCCTTTTCGGGGTGGCGCTGGTGTTTTTCGTGGGGCTGCCTGGGTTCGGCCCGATGACAACCGGGTTGGTGGCGTGCGGGACCAACCTGTTGGTGGCGGCGGTGGCGATGGGATGTCAGCGGGGGATCCGGCCGGGGTCAGACGCGAGAGACGCGGCCTGGCGGATGGAAGGGGCGAACCTCCGGGAAGGGTCGGGCGGTTCGCCGGGCTGGTCGTTGCGGGCGTTCTGGTCCGGGTTTGCGGTGCTGGCGTTGGAGGTGGCCGTGCAGCATCAGGTCACCCAGGTGACCATCAACTCGCATTTCTCGGCGGCGGGCGTGCTGGCTTTCGTGCTGGCCGGACTGGCGCTGGGTTCGTTTCTGGTGGGGTATGGCCGGATCACCCTGGGCCAGGCGATCGTGGGGGCGGCGCTGATGTGCTTCGTGCAGCCCCTGGTGTTTCTGGCGATGCAGCCGGGATTGCGGAGCATCCCGTATGAGTGGGCGCCGCTGGCGTATTTCGGGCGGCTTGGGGTGTTGGGAGGCGTGGCGGTGGTGCCCCTGTTCGTGGGGGTCGGGCTGCTGTTTCCTTGGCTGTTGCGGGCGGCGGCTGGCGCGGGTTCCGCGGAGGGTGCGGCACCCGCGCCGTCCGTCGTGGCCCGATTGCTGGCGTGGAATGGACTGGGCGGCTGGCTGGGCGCGGAGGTCGCGCAGGGGTTGCTGATGCCCGGCTTTGGGCTGTGGACCACGGTGGCGGTCATTGGCCTGGGATATGCCGTCCTGGGAGTGCCCGGGTGGGTTCGTGCCGGGTGGGCGGGAGAGGGGGTGGTTGGGCGGCGACCGGGGTGGGGTTTGGGTCTGCTGGTGGCGGCGGCGGTGGCGGCGGTGGGTGGGTTTACCGTGGGGAGCCGCCTGCCCCAGGTATCGCCGGAACCCGGAGACCGTTTGGTCAAGGTGGCGGTGGGCCGGGAAGGCGTGGTCGCCACCGTTCAGGGCGGGCCGGAAGACTGGCGGATCGTATTCAACAACACGTACACGCTGGGAGGATCCCTGGCCGTGGGGAATCAGGAGCGGCAGGCCCTGATCCCGCTGCTGCTCCATGCGCGGGCTGAAAGGGTGGCGCTGCTCGGGCTGGCGACGGGAAGCACCGCGGCGGGGGCGGCGCGGGTGCCCGGGGTGCAGCGGATCGAGGCCTTCGAATTGAGCCCCCTGGTGGCGGGAATGGCCCGGGACCATTTCGGGCCCTGGAACCGCGACGTTCTCGACGATGCCCGCCTGACGTTGACCCTCGGCGATGCGCGGATCGCTGTCGGTCGGACGGCCGGCGGATACGATGGGGTGGTGGGCGATCTGTTTCTGCCCTGGCGGACCGGAGAGGGCCGGTTGTACTCGAGGGAGCATTTTCAGGCGGTGCGTCGTTCCCTCCGACCCGGCGGGCTCTTTTGCCAGTGGCTGCCGCTCTTCCAGTTGACCCGTCCGCAGTTCGAGACCATCGCGCGGACGTTCCACGAGGTGTTTCCGGGAGCCTTTCTCGTCCGGGGCGATTTCTACGCGGAACTGCCCATCGTTGGCATCGCCGCCTTCGCCGACGGGCGCGGCGTGGAAGGACTGGACTGGTCTGCCATCGAGGAGGCGTGCGCGTCGTTGCGGGAGGGGGTCCAGGGCACCCGCGATGCCCTGATGCGGCACCCGGAGGGACTGGCCATGTGCCTGCTGGGACCGTTGCCGCCGCCGCCGCCGGGTCCGGTCAACACACTGGCCAATGCATGGTTGGAATGGGACGCCGGTCGGAATGTGGTCGGGCTTCGCAGCCCGTGGTTCGTGGGGGTTCCCTGGGCGGAATACGCGCGCGACGTGCATCGTGCGGCGATGCCACGGATGCCGGAGACGTTCCGGGGCGCGCACGATGCGGGGCAGTTCTTTCTGACCCTCGAAGTCGCGGCGGTGGTGGGCGGGCCTGTCTTCGAGAATCTGCGAGCGCAGGTGGCCGACCGGTTGCCGGAGGCGCTGCAACGGGATGCGGAGGTGGATTGGAGCCGGTGGCCGGGCCGGGTCAAGCCCGGGTCAAGGGAGAGGTGAGGGGGAAGGGGGCGAGTGGCGAGTGGCGAGTGGCGAATGGCGAATGGCGAATGGCGAATGGCGAATGGCGAATGGCGAATGGCGAATGGCGAATGGCGAGTGGCGAATCGGTGGACTGACATTGCCTGAGGAGGTTGTGTCTCTTAGAGCCTGTCTGAAAACTGGAAGGGCCCCTCCCAGTTTTCAGACAGGCTTTTAGCCGTATCCATGCAGTCAGGAGGAAAGCGATGGCGCCGCAGATTTTCGGGCAGGACGAGGAGTGAGGGAGGCGCGTATCGGAACCGGGGACACGGCTTCCGGTTTTCTCCCGAGCCGGATAGGCTTCCTCCATGAGCACGACGACGGCCCCGCTGGAGGGGCGGGTGGCGGTGGTGACGGGAGCGAGCCGGGGCTTCGGGCGGGAGATCGCGCTGGCCCTGGCGCGGGCGGGGGCGCGGGTGGCACTGGTGGCGCGGACCGCGGAAGGGCTGGCCCGGGTGCACGCCGAGATCCAGGAGACGGGCGGGATCGGGCTGGAGATTGCCGGGGATCTGACCCGGGAACCGTTTGTGCGTGAGGTGGCCGGGCGGGTGCGGACGCGCTTTGGCGGGGTGGACATCCTGGTGAACAACGCGGGGGTGAACCTGCGGAAGCCGCTGGTCGAGTTCACGCTGGAGGAGTGGCGCGGGGTGCTGGACATCAACCTCACGGCGACGTTTCTGATGTGCCGGGAAGTGGTGCCGTTGATGAGCGGGCGCGGGTACGGTCGGATTGTGAATCTCGGCTCGACGATGGCGCACGTGGCGTTGCCGGGTCGCACGGCCTACGCGGCGAGCAAGTCGGCGATCCTGGGCCTGACACGGGCGCTGGCGCTGGAGCTGGCGCCGCAGGGCATCACGGTCAACGCACTGAGTCCGGGACCGTTCGCCACCGAGATGAACCGGCCGCTGCTGGACAACCCGGAATTGAACCGGCAGTTCCTCGAACGGATTCCGCTGGGGCGCTGGGGGGATCCGCGGGACATCGGCGGGCTGGTGGTGTTCCTGTGCCGGCCCGAGGCGGGGTTCATCACGGGGACCGATCTGGTGGTGGATGGGGGCTGGATCGCGCAGTGACGGGGCCCTGCTCCCTGCCGCGCCCTGGCCCCCCAAATGGACGGAAACGACGTGCATATGCACACCGTTTGCGGTGATTTGGAGGTGAATTGGCGCGTCGTGCTCGGAGGGTCTCGCCGTTTTCGAGGCCCAGCCAAGCCTTGCGTAGGTCCCCGGGGCGGCCGGGACGCGGTGGCGGACGTTGCGTCGGATTGACAACGGGTCCGGGATTCGCGCGGGATGAAGGGCGTATGGGGCGCATCGGAGGGTGGATCGGGACGGCGGGGACGGTTCCTGGGGCGGCTGTGCTGCCGGCCGGGGACGTTCCGACACTGGAACTGGACCCAGGCGACGCGGCCCGGGTGATCGGGTGGCTGCGGGCGGGCGGGCCCGGGAGGTGCGGGGAAGGGAGGCGGTGGTGAAGGGGCTCCAGGGATCGACGGGCGCCGCGACGCGGCATGGTGCCGGCATGCCGGTTGTTCGGGCGGCGGAGCGGTTGCGCGAGGCCACGCGCGGGCTGGCCTTCGGAGAGCCGGTGGCCTGGGTTTACAGGCCGCTCGATTACGCCTGGGAAATCCATCGCGCCTACGCCGGGCGGTTCGGAGACGGCCCCCGGCGCGTGATCTTCCTCGGGATGAATCCCGGACCGTTCGGCATGGCACAGACCGGAGTTCCCTTCGGGGAAGTGGCGGCCGTGCGGGATTGGATGGGCTTGGGCGGTGAGGTCAGGGCGCCCGACGGGACGCATCCGAAGCGGGCGGTCGAGGGCTTTGCGTGCCGGCGGAGCGAGGTGAGCGGACGGCGGTTGTGGGGGCTGTTTGCGGAGCGGTATGGGACGGCTGATGCGTTCTTTGCCGGGCACTTCGTGGTGAACTACTGCCCGCTGCTGTTTGTGGCCGCGTCGGGGGCGAACCTGACACCGGACAAGCTGCCCGTACGTGAGACAGCACCTTTGTGGGCGGCGTGTGACGCGCACTTGAGGGAGGTGGTCGAGGGGACCGGAGCGGCGTGGGTGGTGGGTGTGGGCGGGTTCGCGGCGGACCGCGCCGCCGAGGCGCTGGAGGGAATGCCGGTTCGGATCGCACGGATACTGCACCCGAGTCCGGCCAGTCCGGCAGCGAACCGGGGTTGGGCGGCGGCGGCGACCCGGGGGTTGGTGGAGGCGGGGGTTTGGGGGCTGGAAGCGGAGCCATGAGGGCGGCTGAACCAAAGCCATGGACGTGGGGTGAGCCGGCATGACTGCGAGGGTCCAGCTCTGGGGGCGCACGATTGGCGCAGTGTCCCTCGAGGAAGGGCGCGACGTGGCGGCGTTTCAGTACGATGCGGAGTTTGCCCGCAGCGGAATCGAGCTGTCGCCGCTGATGATGCCTCTGAGTGACCGGGTGTATGAAGCGGATGTGGGGTGGAACCGCAGGCTTCCGGAATGGGGTCCCTCCATTTTCCCCTACGTCGGGGGAGCGTCACTGGGCCCCTGTGGAGGAAGGGTCGTCCGCCGCCGTGCTGATTCCGTACCGGTCGGCAAGCGTCGTCGGCGTCGGGGCCGGGAGCATGCCGCTCTCGAGGGTCCGCAGAACCCATCCCCGGAACTCGTCCTCGGACGTGGCGTCGGGCAGGTTTCGGTGAACGTACCGGGCCTCGCGGGAATGGCGCATTTGGTATTCCAGGTAACCGGCCGGGGACAGCGCCGCGGCGATGGCCGCCTCGCGTTCGGTCCGCCACGCGTCCCAGGCTTCCTGGAGGGCGGGGGAAACCGGCCCAGCCATGAACTGGGGCGGATGGCTTTCGTTGAGTTCGTTGCGTCGCGTGTTGAATTCGCGAAAGACGCGGGCGAGGCGCAGCCGTTCGTCCGGCGACAGGCCGTCGGGAACCAGGTCCGGATTGCGGCCGATGACCCGGAAGCGAGTCCAGTAGGCGGGTTCTCCGAACAGGCTTTCGAGGGTTTCCTCCCACTCCCAGCGCAGGAGCATCCGCTGGCGGCGCAGGGCCTGGCGTTCGGCGGAACCCATGGTGGTGGTGCCGGGAAGCCACCACGGCGTCAGCTTCGCCAACTGATGCTCGATCTCGAAGGTCCCCTCCCGGTACTGCCGGGCGACCCGCCGGGTGACCAGGTCCCGCTGGATGGACGGGGGGCATCCCGTGGCCTGGAGCCGGGCGAGAAAGGTGGCCGGATCGTCCGACTCGATGGCGGCCCACGGGGTCGGAACCTGGGCCGGGCCGGAAGGCGATGGCTCAACACGGACGCGCGCCGCAGGGACGGGCATGCGGGGGGTCCCGATGGCGGCGGGAGGATTCGCGGGAGGGACGGGTTCGGATATGGCGGCGCGGTACCCGAGCAGGAGTCCGAGGACGACATTCGCCAGGACGCTGACCAGCAGCACGGCATTCCCAAGGTTCAGTCCGTCCCGGAACGGGAGGGTTCCCTCGGCCTGCCTTTCGCGGTTCATGTCTTGGGGAGTCATGGTGCTCGGAAGCCTGTGGGAGATTGGCGACGTTCGAACTCGGCGGCCCTGGATGGGCCCAGGACGCCGGACACCCATTGGGCCATTCGAGCGGCCTGTTCGGTGGGGGAACCCCGGGAGGGACCGGCCTGGAGGGGAGGGGCGGCCTCCCAAGCCCGGAGCAGGGCGACAAACTCGTCCGGAGTCGGCTCGAAGCCGCCCAACCGGAACCGGAGCCCCATCGCGTTGACCCCGTGACGAAGCTCGTACTCCGCGGCCTCCTCCGGGGTGAGCCAGGTGGTCAACTGACGGTGCCGCTCGGGAAGGACATCGCTGAAGTCGTCCGGACTGGCATCGGGTGCGGCGATGACGTATTCGCGGGCGAGGTGTCCGGAGAGACTCAATCGGTCGAGGACCTCCTCCCGGCGGTGTGGCTCCAGGAACATGAGATTCTCCTCCACCTCGATCATGGTGCCATTCAGCAGTCCGCCGAATTCCCGATCGCAGATCGGGATGTCAAAGAGTTCGGTCATGATCTCGGCGAAGGGCAGTCGGGCCGCTTCGACGTTGCGGCGCGTTTCGTCGTCGGGGACTTCGCGATCCGAATCCGGGCGCCAGTAGGGAACAGGTTTGGGCTGCCAGACGGCTTCAAAACGTCGGCGCTGGACCTGGGCGAGATCGGCGGCCACCAGGTCCTGGATCAACGTTTCGGGGCAGCCGATGGCCCGCAGGTTGGCGATGTAGGTGGGATAGTGGTCGGATTCGATGTCCGCCCAAAGGAATGGAGGCGGTTGGCCGCCACCCGCGTTGGGGACGGCCCGTTCCAAGGGCTGGCGCGTGAAGGAGAAGGGGACCGGGGTCGAAGAATCGGGGGTCTGGTTGGGAGCGCGGCTGGCGTCGGCCAGGGGGGGCTGAGGCGGAGAAGACCCTCCGCGCATCAGTCGGGCGCCCAGGAAGAAGTTCAGCGCCAGAGACAGGGCGATGACCAGGAGGAGCGTGGGGCGGGAGATGCGGCGGCACGGCGGGGATGGGTCGAGCCGGTTCGCGAGCATGCGATGGAGACTATTCCGGGCCCACCGGGTGTCGAGCCCTCGAAGCTCCCCACAATTGACGGTTGGGCCGGTGCGTGCCTCCTTCGTCGATCATGCGACGTCCTGCCCTTCGCGCTGTTGTTCCATTCCTGCTGGCCCTCGTCCTGGGAACGGGTGCGTCCATCCCGCCTTCCGCAGGTGCGGCAACGCGGCTTTCCATCGACCGCGACCCCTCGGGGGTGCCGCGATTGTCGGCGGAGGCCGCGGCCGGGGATGTGGTGGTGGTCGAAGCGGCCCCGGACCTGGGATCCTGGACGGAATGGTTGCGGGTGCACGGGCCGTTCGAGGACATCGCGGATCTGACCTTCGGCGCCGCGCCCGCGGCCTTCTACCGGGCACTGGCCCGGCCGCGCGGGGAAGGCGATGACTGGAAGAACGTGGTGTCCGGCGGAGGGAACGATCCGTTCCAGTCCGAACCCGTGCCCCGGTTGAGGCCGGAACCGCGATGGATCAAGTTCGCCATCCTGCTCGACGATCCCCACCGGGTGTACTTCCAGGACAGCGGCCGGTACCTGTTCCACTACGACTTCGCGGTGGCGCGGCTGCCGGGGTTCACGGACATGACCCGGAGCGAGTTCGATGCGGTCACGCTTCGGATTGCGGGACAGCGGGCGGTCTTGGGCGCCGTGCTGTTCGCACCGACGCCCGGCTTGAATGAGATCGCCATCCAGTTGGTCGGGCATGATCCCTACCCGAGGGAGCGGGTGGCGGAGTGGTTCCACACCGTGCGCGCGATGGTGGTGGCTCCTTCCGGCATGGGCGCGTTTTATCTGCCGACCTTCGAGCAGGCCGATGTGGCGCGTGCGAACCGGGACTGGTTCGAGAGCGAGGGGATTCCCATCGGGTCCGCAGGACGTTGGATGAGCGGGGACGACTGCTACGCGCCGGGCTGGACCCTTGGGCGGCTGGTGTTCGTGCCGGGCGTCGAGATTGCCGACGCCTACCGGCAGGGGCGGATCGGGCCGCGTGACGTTCTCCTGACCGACGCGGTGCCCGCCGAGGTGCCGCCGATGGCGGGGATCGTGTCGTTGAGCCCGGCCACGCCCAACTCGCATGTCGCCCTGCTGTCCCGGGCGTCGGGGATACCTTTCGTCCACCTGGAAGGGGACGAGGCGGAGACGGAATTGAGGTCGTGGGACGGGCGCGATGTGCTGGTGCGGGCCATCGAGCAATTCCTGGGATGCGAGGTCAGTGTGACGGTCCTGGGCAGTCCGCTGGATCCCGGGATGCGCGGGGAACTGCTGGCTCTCAAGGACCCGCCCCAACTCGACGTGGCGCCCATCGAGTCCGCCGGGGCGCTCCACCTCGGCGTGGATGGATTGGGCCCGGCCGACATCCGCTTCGTGGGGGGGAAGGCCGCCAATCTCGGCATCCTGCGACAGGCCATCCCGGATCATTCCCCCGAGCCGGTCATGGCGTTCACCTTCGACCTTTGGGACGGGTACCTGGGACAGGTCCGGCCGGACGGGCGAACCCTTCGCGAGACGGTGGAGGACGCCCTGGACGGACTGCAATGGCCGCCCGACATGGCGGCCTTGCAGACCACCCTGGCACAGCTCCGGGAACTGTTTCGCAACCGCACCGACTTCAGCGACGGGCAGAAGGAGGCCATCCTCGGGATCCTTCAGGACGCCGGCTTCGACACCCATCGCCGCATCCGCTTCCGCAGTTCCACCAACGTCGAGGACAGCGAGCACTTCACGGGGGCGGGGCTCTACGACAGTTACAGCGGGTGCCTGGCGGACGACCTCGACGGGGACACGCAGGGACCGAGTCACTGCAATCCCGCGGAGAACAACGAACGCGGCGTGTTCCGCGCCCTGCGCCGGGTCTTTGCGAGCTTCTACAACGACAATGCCGTGCTCGAACGCCTGCGCCACGGCGTGAACGAGGCGGACGTCGGGATGGCGGTGCTGGTGCATTACTCGACTCCGGACGAGATCGAACTGGCGAACGGGGTCGGCACACTGTCGATCCAGCGATCGGGCGGGCAGAGGATCATCGAGGCGACCCTGGTGACCCAGGCTGGCGCCGTCTCGGTCAGCAACCCCGACAACACCGCGGTGCCCGAAGTGGTGAAGGTGTCGCAATGGGCATCGTTCCTGGATCCGACGCTGATGGTGGAAAGCCGGTCCAGCCTGGTGCCCCTGGGTGGAACGGTCCTCGGCTGGCCGTCGGAATACGAGGCGCTGTACGGGTTGCTCAATGCGGCAAGCCAGCGGTGGGAAGCGGGGACACCCGGGCGCTCCCGCTGGATCCTCGATTTCGAATACAAGAAGATCGCCCCGGACGGCGTACTGAGCGTGAAGCAGATCCGCCCGATTCCCCTGCCGCCGTCCGGCGTGGCGCCCACCGACTGGCTGCTGAACACGACCAATCGTTGGGGCGTGCTTCAGGGCGAGTTTGCCAACGTGTATTCCCTGCATCGCCTGAAGTCGTACTGGACCCTCCCGGTGCGCCATACCCGGATCGGGGCGGGACATCCCGACGAGACCCTGTTCGGCCACATCGACGGGATGTGGATCGAAGGCACCGAGGAGCAGCGTCTCTCCGGTTCCATCACGAATCTTCCGGGCCATCGGTTCGAACGCATGGGGAACCGGACGGAGGATGCCTGGACCTCCGGGGACGAGACGCGCTTTCTGCGGGTGAACCTCGATCGGTTCGCCCTGCCGGAGGCCGGGCCGATCGCCATTCTGGACGATCTGCGCCTGGAACTCGGCGCGCGCTACGCCACGGCACGGAACCGGCCGAACTTCGGACCGGACGGCACCATCACGATGGAGCCGGTGCAGGAGGAGACCGTCTCGCTGGTCCCGATCCGGAGGGTCGATTCGGAAAGTCTGAGGCAGGAACGGCACATGGCGTGGGGGGGGCGCCGCGTCACGACCACGTTCTACTGGCCGCCACACCCCAAGGGCCCCACCGCCGGATACACCGCGCCGCTGCTGGCATGGGTCGAGACCACACTCGAAGGCTTCACCACGCGGCCGATCCGGCTGCGGGGCGGGTTCTCCCAGACCTATCGTCCGGGGCATCACAACTTCTCGGAGGATTTCCTCTTCGATCCCTGGCTGGAACCGGACGTTGATCCGGATCTCCTCGCCGAACTCGCCGCGGACAACGTGCGCGGGATCGTCGTCCTTCGAAGCATCGATGGCGACGCCTGGCACTTCCTTTGGGGCCTGGACGGGACATTCCGAACGGTTCCCTGAGGGGTGGGAACATGTGCGGCAGAAATCACAGCAAGCCGGCCACGAAAACCAAAGCTGGCTGGACCCGAACCCCTGGCCTGCAATCGAATTGCCGGAAGCACCGCCGGCGCATGCGTCGCCAGCACTGGCGAACGCCACGCCCTCCCCGATCAGGCCGAGGGAACTGCCCGGGGGCGTCGCCTCGGTCTGAAGGACGCCGATGTCCCTGGAGAACAATCCGGCGGCCTGGCCATTCACGGCCGAAAAACTCCCCTCGTAACTGATGAATTCGATCACCTCGCCGTTCACATCGAGTTACGGAGAGGGCCTGGTATGGCTCGCCGAACCGCGCTCCGATCGGGAAGGCGACCCGGTCTGTGCACCCAGGCCATCGAAGCCCAATGGGCGCAGGCGCTTCGCCAACTCGAAGCCCAATGGTCCCGATGTTCCCTGAGCGCCCGGCACCGCGGGGAGCGCTTCGACGTTTGCGACGCGAGCCCGATCGGTTCCCGAGCCCGAATCCGCGAATCTTTACAAATCCCTGACAACTGCCGTCGCGCGGGGCGATAAAGAGGGCGCGTGAAAGCGCTCCTCGTTGCCATTGTTTCGCTGTCGCTCTGCGCCTCGCCCGCCGTCCGGGCCGCGGAATCCATCGACCGCCTGTTTCAATCCGCACTCCTGGCCGAGGAAGGACGCCGGGACCTGGTGTCGGCGATCCGCGATTACGAGGCGGTGGTCGCCCAGGTGGACGCCCAGCGGGCGCTCGCCGCCACCGCCGTGTTCCGTCTGGGCGAGTGCTACCGCAAGCTCGGTCGCACCAACGACGCCGTGGCCCAGTACCAGCGGCTCCTCCGCGATTTCCCTGGCGAGTCCGACCTGGGCCGGCTGAGCGAAGAGAACCTTGCCGGGCTCGGGCATTCGGTTGCGGAACGAGCCGACACGCCCACGACGCCGATCCCGGACCTCGCCGCCACGGAGCGCGAACTGCGGCTGCTGCAACGTCGGTTGGAACGGTTCGATGCCCTGCCCACGACGAGTCCCGAGGCGTTGATCCTGATCCAGCAGTGGTTCCCCGACCGGCTTCTCGCGGAACTCGAGAGCGAGCGGATGTCGATCTCCCGTCGTTTGGCCGGGGTGAGTGGGCAATTCGGACAGAATCATCCCGAGCACGTCTTCCATTCGCGCGCGCTCAAGCACGTCGAAACCCAACTCGACGAACGTGTCCAGAGCCTGTTGAACGCACAGCGGTCCCACCTGGAGACGCTGAAGGCCCTCGCCGACACCGCCGCGACGCCGATCCCCGTCACCCCCACGCCGCTCGACGTCGAGCAACGCGAGATCGCCCGATTGCGGGCCATGCTCGACCAAAGTCCCGATCGCCTGAACGTCCCCGACTCGGAGGGCCGATTGCCCCTGGTCGCCGCTGCCGCCGAAGGACGTCTGGGAGTGGTGCGGGCCCTCCTGGATTGGGGCGCCGACGTGCATCGGACTTCCCCATCCCAGCCGACGGGCTTCACGGCGCTTCACGCCGCGGCGAGTGAAGGCCACAAGGCGATCGTCGAGGCTCTGCTGAACGCCGGTGCGGATCCGCACCGCGCCGACGGACGTGGTTTCACGCCTCTCTCCATGGCCATCCGAAACGAGGTGCCCGCAGTCCTCGATACGCTCCTGTCGCACGGCGCGGATCCACGGAACGAACCCGGCGCCGCCTCCCTCCTCGCCGCCATCGACCGCGGAAACACCAACCTGATCGAGCGTCTCGCCCAGGCCGGGGCGGACCTATCCCATATCGTACGGAGTGGCGGACCCGACGGCGATCAGAAGCCTCTGACGGCAGCGCTGAAGGCCGACCAACGGGACGCCGCCAGGACGTTGATCCGCCTGGGGGCGACGCTCGATGTGGGCGATCTGACCCGGCTGATCGGGGCGAACCGGTCCCTGGAACCCGATTGGTTCGAGGAACTCCTGCGGCTCACGCCTTCCGAGCAACTCGGCCCCGAGAACCTCAACGGGCTCCTGGTCGAAGTGCTGGCGAAGGCCCATCACGACGCGTTGATCGCGCCCTTGATACGCGCCGGCGCGTCTCCGAACGCGGTCGGAGCCGACGGAAGCCCTCTCTGGTTGTCCACGGTTTCCCGCACTTCGCCTCGAGCCTTGGAGCAATTGCTGGCAGCCGGCTCCGATCTTGGCGCGACCAACGCGAACGGCAGGACGGCCCTGCACTTGGCTGTCGAACATGTCTGGCAGCAGGGCGAGACGAATCGGGTGCGGATGCTCCTCGACGCGGGGGCGGACCCGAATCGTTTGAACCGGGACGACGAGACACCCCTCAGCCTGGTTCAATCCTTGCTGAGACAATCGCATTCCAAGCCCCCAATTCGCAGGCTGGGGGGTGGCGGATTGAGCCAACGGGTCTGGCGGCGTCCGGGCCCCCAGTCCGCCCCCCCACTCGCCGCCCTCGAGGCCGTGGAGAAATTGCTGAGGAAGGCCGGGGCCCGCGACGATGTGGCGCGGCGTCCCTACGTATCCTTCCGGCGAGGAGACGACCTGGTGCAGTTCCGGCGGCGGCCCTCGGAGGACCAGCCTGCACCTTCCCTGGGCGATATGCTGACCCTGTTGTTTTCCAGCAGCGTCGGCGGCGTGGATTCGATCCGAGGTTGGCCTGCCCTGGATCAACTCCGAGTCCATCGCTGGGCCCAGGACGGTTCGCACGAGTTCGTCGTCCCTGTTGCCCCGGACTGGTTCGATCGCGCCGACTGCGCATGGAACCTCGCCCTCGAGTGGGGCGATACGATCGAGATCCCGCAGTTCCTCGATCGCCCTGCGGCAGCCGGTTGGCCGGGCCTCCCCGATGCGGCTCGCAAGTCCCTTCTCCGCTGCACCGTACGCACGGTCGTCTTAAGCCTCCACGGAGAGTCCGTCGATCTCGTGCTTCATCCGGCCCATCTGCCTATCTCAAACGAAGGGCTGGCAATTCGAGTTGGCGCAGGGGAAATTGGCACTGGCTTTGTTCGTTTTGGTCCACCGCCTGGCGAAATCCATTCCTGTTATCTCGTGCAGGTGCTTCGGGATTCCGAGCGTCTCCGAGCCTCCTCGGATCTTACCCGCGTCCGCGTCACCCGCGGGGGCACCGGACAGGCATGGACCCTCGACGTGCAGAACGACGACGCGGCGAAGCGGTTC
The DNA here is from genome assembly GCA_019634625.1 of Verrucomicrobiia bacterium. NCBI lineage: Bacteria > Pseudomonadati > Verrucomicrobiota > Verrucomicrobiia > Verrucomicrobiia bacterium. The sequence continues at coordinate 37,865 of JAHCBA010000034.1, read as the reverse complement.
TGGCTCCTGGACGACGACCGGATCGAGGTGCCGGCGAAGCCCGAGTAATTCCGCACCCGGAATCGAGCGAACGGTAATTGGCGACGGGCCTCTCCTCGGAGACTCGGGAACGCCATGCCCTGGCCGATCATCGCGATCCGCTGCGGATTTCCCCCCCCGGGAAGATCTGCCGCCGGCCAGGATCCGACAAACGATGCGTCGCAAGCATAATGTCTGGCAAACATCATCAGGATGACGAAGCTGGGCGGATGCGCATGGCGTTTGTCGATCGGGCGGCGGAGCTTCGCGAGCTGGATCTGGCGGCGAAACACGGGGGCCTGCTGGTGGTTTACGGGCGACGACGCATCGGCAAGACGCGGCTGCTGCGGCACTGGCTGGACGGTCGAGGGGGGCTGTACAGCCAGGCCATCGAAGCGCAGCGGGACCAGCAGATCCAACAGGTGTTCGCCGACCTCCAACCGCGGCTCGCAACCCAGCTCGTTCCTCGGACCTGGCCGGAACTTCTCGAAACTCTAACGCTGCAAGCGCGCCCGTGGACGCTGTGCCTGGACGAGTTCCCATACCTCGCGGCCGTGGACCCGTCGTTGCCAAGCCAGTTGCAGCGGTGGCTCGATCACTCGCTGCCGGCGGGCTGCCTCATGATCCTGGCGGGATCGAGCACCCACATGATGCACGACCTCTTCCTGCATCGGTCCGCCCCCCTGTACGGCCGCGCGCGGAAGCTCCTTCAGCTCCAGCCGATGGACTACGCGTCCTTCTGCGACGCCTGTGATCTCCGCCGCCGCGAGATGGATTCGTTCGAGATGTTCTCCTGCCTGGGCGGCATTCCCAGGTACTGGGAATTCCTGGAGCCGGGGCAGGATCCCGTGACGCTTGCCCATACGCTGTACTTCGACTTTGCGCCCTACATGGAACAGGAGCCCCAACGGCTTCTGCGCGACGAGGGCGTCAGCGGCCTTAACGCCAATTCGGTGCTGGAGGCGGTCGGGCGCGGAGCCGAGCGTCCCTCGGAGATCGCCGCACGGCTGGGAACCGCGCAAACCAACCTGTCCCGCCTGCTCACGCAACTGCTCGATGCATCGCTGCTAAAGCGGGAACTGCCGTTCGGGCAGAGCGTGCGAACGTCGAAACGAACCCTGTACCGCATCGCCGACCCGGCATTGCGGTTTTGGTTCCGGGTTTACTCGCCACACCGGACCCGGTGGCACGGCTACACCAAGCCCGAGAGGCGGAAACTTGTCCGCGATCACGCCGCGACGGTATTCGAGGACTGGTGCCGGGGACGCATTGCCGGAGCCCAGAGATTCTGGGAGAGGGACGTGGAATTGGACCTGGTCGCGCAGGACCCGGAGGATGATCGGCGGCTACTGGTGGCCGAGATCAAGTGGAGGCGCCTGACCGCCGCGGAACGGGCGCAGGTACTGCACCAACTTCAAGCCAAATGGTCTCGATGTTCCCTGAGCGCCCGGCACGCAAGCGTGCGATTCGAAGTCTGCGATGCGAGCGCGATCGATGCCTGAGATCGGCTGGGCGAATCTTTACATATCCCTGACAACTGCCTTCGCGTGGGGCGATATAGAGGGCGCGTGAAGGTGCTCCTCGCATCCATGGTCCCGCTGCCTCCACCTCGATCATGGTGCCATTCAGCAGTCCGCCGAATTCCCCATCGCAGATCGGGATGCCAAAGAGTTCGGTCATGATCTCGGCGAAGGGCAGTCGGGCCGCTTCGACGTTGCGGCGCGTTTCGTCGTCGGGGACTTCGCGATCCGAATCCGGGCGCCAGTAGGGAACAGGCTTGGGCTGCCAGACGGCTTCATGACCAGGAGGAGCGTGGGGCGGGAGATGCGGCGGCGCGGCGGGGGTGGGTCGAGCCGGTTCGCGAGCATGCGATGCAGACTATTCCGGGCCCACCCGGTGTCGAGGCCCCAAAGGTCTGTGGGCATCCCGACGCGTCAGCCTGCGATTGCTTGAGGCGTGGGCATCCGCTTAGACTCCGGGGCATCGGCATGAACGGTTCGCCCCATCTGGAGGACTGGACTGAGTGACAGTGCCCCGTTGCATTGGATGGGCGGTGGGCGTGCTGGCCTGGTGGATGGTCCTGGCGATGGGATGTTCGCCGTCGGGAGGTGGGGGCAGGAGCGGCGGGGGAACCCGGGAGGAGGAACGCGTGGCGGCGATTCGGGCGGAACCGGCCGTGAGGAGGTCGCTGGAACTGCGGAGAACCTTCAGCGGCGCGTTGGAAGCGGCGGACAAGGTGGTGGTGGCGCCGAAGGTGGGTGGCCGCATCGAACGGCTGACGGTCGATTTGGCGGACCCGGTAAGTCGCAACCAGGTGGTCGCCCTCCTGGATGCGGCGGAGTTCGCCCAGGACGAACGACAGGCGGAAGCGGAACTGGCGGTGGCCGAGGCCAACCGCAGCCAGGCGGCGAATGCCCTGGAGATCTCGCGCCGGGAGAATGGCCGGATCGAACTGCTTCGCGAACGCGGCATCGCCTCGGATGCCGAGCATGACGTCGCGCGTGCCGACCTCATGCAGAAGGAATCCCAGGTGCAGGTGGCCGAGGCGCAGATCCGGCGGGCGGCCGCCGTGCTCGAGTCCGCCCGCATCCGGCATGGATACACGCGGGTGACCGCGGATTGGAGCGAGGGGGACAGGGAGCGGCGCGTCGCCGAGCGGTATGTGGACGAAGGGCAGACCGTGTCGGCCAACGAGCCGCTGTTCCTGATTGTGCAGCTCGATCCGATCCTCGCGGTGATCTCGGTGGTGGAGCGGGATTACAGCCGACTGCAGGCCGGGCTGGAGGCGAGGGTGGAGACCGACGCCTTTCCGGGTGAGGTCTTCGTCGGGCGGATCGAGCGGGTGGCGCCGGTATTCCGGGCCACGAGTCGCCAGGCGCGGGTCGAAGTGGCCCTTTCCAATCCTGATCAAAGGCTCAAGCCGGGGATGTTCGTGCGGGTTACCCTGGTGCTGGACGGGGTGGAAGACGTGCTGGCTGTGCCATCCCGGGCGCTGGCCCGGCGTGACGGGCGGGAGGGGATCTTTGTCGTGGTGGAGCCGGGTGACCGGGTGGCCTGGCAGCCTGCCCGGACGGGACTTGAGGCGGACGGCTGGATCGAATGGCGGGGACCGACGCCATCCGGTCCGGTGGTGACGCTGGGACAGCACCTGATCGACGACGGTTCGCGGGTACGGGTGGTGCCGGAGGACGTTGTGGTACCGGAGGCCCCATGAGCCTGCCCGCCTTCAGCGTCGGCCGGCCCGTGTTCACCAGCATGGTGATGCTGATCGTGACGGCGCTGGGGTTGTCGGCGTTGAGCCATCTCAAGGTGGACCTGTTGCCGAGCATCGAACTCCCCACGGTCAGTGTGCGCACCGGGTACGACGGGGCCAGTCCCGAGGTGGTCGAGGCCCAGGTGACGCAGATGTTGGAGGAGATCGTGGCCACCGTGCCCGGGGTCGAGCGGATCGAGTCAAGGTCCATGGAGGGGCGGAGCAATCTGCGGATCCAGTTCGCCTGGGGGAAGGACGTTGACGCGGCGGCGCTGGAGGTGCAGTCGAAGATCGAGGATGAACTGAACGAACTGCCGGAGGATGTGAGGCGGCCGTGGGTGGGGAAGTTCGACATCCAGGGTTTCCCGGTGGTCATTCTGGGGATATCGAGCGGGATGGATCCGGTCGAGATGACCGAACTGATCAACCGGCAGATCCGGTACCGGTTTGCCCGGATTCCCGGCGTGGCCCAGGTGGATCTATTTGGGGGATTCAACCGGGAGATCCGCGTGGAACTGGATCCCATCCGGCTGGAGGCCCTGGGCCTGCCCTTGAACCAGGTCCTGCAGGCGTTGCGCGACGCCAACCTGGACCGTCCTTCCGGGCGGATCGAGGAAGGCCGCCACGAACTGGCGCTGCGGGCTCCGGCGCACTTCCGGGATGTGGACGAGATCCGGAACACGGTGATCGCGATTCGGGATGGCGATCCGGTGGCCCTTGGGCAGGTCGCGACCGTGCTGGACACCTACGAGCGGCCCACGGAGATCGACCGGGTCAACGGACGACGCGGTCTGCGGGTGGGGATTCGGAAGCAGGCGGAGGCCAACACGGTCGAGGTGTCGCGGGCGATTCTGGAGGAGATCGAACGGGTCAACGCCGACTACCCGCAGCTGGAAATCCTGGCTGTGTCGAACTCAGGGAATTTCATCGAACGCTCGATTGCCAACGTGGCGCGATCGGTGCTGTACGGAGGCGTGCTGTCGGTGCTGGTGCTCCTGTTCTTTCTGCGGGACTGGCGGAGCACGCTGGTGATATCGCTGTCCATCCCGATCTCGGTCGTGGCCACGTTCGCGTTGCTGTACTTCTCGGGCTTCTCGCTGAACCTGATGTCGCTGGGGGGTCTGGCCCTGGGGGTGGGGATGATGGTGGACAGTTCGATTGTGGTGCTGGAGAACATCTTCCGGCGCCACTCGAGCGGGACCGAGGCGCCCGCGGCAGCCGCTTCCCGGGGGGCGGGCGAGGTGGCGGCGGCGATTGTCGCCAGCACGTTGACCACGCTGGTGATCTTCCTGCCGGTGGTCTTTATCCAGGGCGTCTCGGGGCAGTTGTTCCGTGAGATGGCGTACGTGGTGTCGTTCTCGCTGGTCTGCTCGCTGGGCGTGTCGCTGAGTTTGGTCCCCATGCTGGCGGCCCGATTGCTGGCCGGTCGCGGTGCCGTGCGTGGCCAGGGGGAGGCCACCCTGAGGTCACGACTGGGCGGCGGGGCGGAGCGGGCCTTCCAGCGCCTTGAGGAGGGATATGCAGCGATCGTGGGCGCGGCGGTCCACCGGCGGGCCGTCACCGTGCTGGCTGCCGCGGCGCTCCTGGCAGGTAGCGTGGTGGCGGGCCGGCAGATTGGGACCGAACTGATGCCGCCGAGCGATGAAGGGGAAGTGCGGATCGACGGGGAGATGGAGGTCGGCACGCGCCTGGACCTGGTGGACGAGGTCGCCCGGGGGATGGAGGCACTGGTGGTCAAGGCGGTGCCCGAGATGCGGGCAAACGTCGTCGAAGTCGCTCCCGGAACCGTGGAGATGGATTTGTCCCTGGGCCCGGCGACGCAACGGCAGCGTTCCAATACGGAGATTGCCGCCCATTTGCGCGAGGTGCTGGGGGATCGGATTCCGGGGATGGAGGTGCGGGTGCGGGCCCGGGAGGGGCAGTTTCTGCTGAACCGCCTTCTTGGGGGTGGCGAGTCCGGGATCGAGATTGAAGTGCGCGGCTATGAACTCGACACGCTGCGCGCGCTGGCGCAGCGGGCGGCGGAAGTGGTGGCCCCGATTCCTGGGGTGGCCGATGTGGACCTGGGGTTCGATGAGGGGGTGCCGCAGCGGGAGTTGCGGGTGGACCGGGACAAGGCGGCGAACCTCGGGCTCAGCGCGCGGGACGTGTCTGAGGCCTTGCAGACCGCGATTGCGGGATCCCAGGCGGGTGAGTATCGGACCGAAGGGCAGGCCTATCGCATCCTCGTTCAACTCGCCGATGCGCAGAGTTTGTCCATGGACCAGGTGCTCGACCTGACCTTGCGGACGCCCACCGGAGATCTGGTGGCCCTGCGCAACGTGGTGACCGACCTGTACAGCCGGGCGCCCACCGAGATTGAACGCCGGGACCAGCAGCGGCTGGTGACGGTCCGGGTCAATTTGGGCGATCGACCGTTGGGCGACGTGGCGCGCGACATTCTGGCGGCGCTGGACACGATCCCGAGGCCTTCGGGCTACCTGTTCCGGCTGGCGGGCGCCTACGAGGAGCAGCAGGCCGCGCGCCGGGATTTCACCCTGGCCATTGGTCTCGCGCTGGCTTTGGTGTTCATGGTGCTGGCGTGCCAGTATGAGTCGCTGCGCGACCCGCTCATCGTGATGGTGGCGGCGCCGATGGCTGCGGTCGGGGTGGTGCTCACCCTGCTGCTCACCCAGACCACCTTCAATCTGCAATCGGGAATCGGCTGCGTGATGCTTGCGGGAATCACGGTGAACAACGCGATTCTCCTGGTGGACCAGGCCAGCCGGCTTTGTCGTGAGGGCATGCCCGTGTCCGATGCGGTCAGGGAGGCGGGGCGCCGCCGGTTGCGGCCGATCCTGATGACCACCCTGACCACCGCCCTGGGCCTGCTGCCTCTGGCCCTCGGGGTCGGGGAGGGAGCGGACGCCCAGGCGCCGCTGGCCCGGGCGGTCATCGGGGGGCTGATGGGATCCACGGTGATCACCCTGGTGCTGGTTCCCGCGGTCTATTCGCTGGTTCATGGTGCCGTTCTGAGCCCCGGGCCGGTTTGCCGATTGACGCGGTTGGACCGGTAAGTATTGCTTACTGGGGTGACGACGACGCTTTCGAGCCGCGGCCAGATCGTGATTCCGCAGTCGGTCCGCGAGCGCTGCCATCTGCAAGCGGGTGACCATTTCGTGGTCGAGGACAATCCGGAAACCCAGGTCCTGACCCTGCGGAAGGTGAAGGACGGCGGCGATTGGTTCGGCATCTACATGGAGTGCCCGCATTCACTGGAACTTCCGCAGCGCCGACGCCAGATGTACCGCCCGAAACATGAACTGGCTCGTTGATACGGACATTCTGAGCGAACGGACCAAGCCGCATCCCGACGCCAGGGTGCTCACCTGGTTGGAGGCCCACGCCGACGCCATCTACACCAGCAGCCATGTCATTGGAGAGTTGCAGACGGGCATCGCTCTTCTCTCCGAAGGGTCCAGGAAACGCGCCCTTCAGGCCTGGCTGAACCGTCTGGTGGAGGCGATGGAAGATCGAATTCTGAACTTCAATACCAGCGTTGCGACCGTGTGGGGGCGACAGGAGGCGGAGTTCAGCCGGAAAGGCTGTCCCATGCCCATGCCCGACAGCTTTATCGCCGCCACGGCGCGACGGCACGACCTGATCATTGCCACGCGCAATATCGCGGACTACACGCGGCCTGGCTTGAAAGCCATGAATCCAGCCGCCGGCGAGCCCTGAATCCCGCCCATGACGACCCAGGAGCGGGGCGACAGATGCGGCAGCACACCCCGCCGATCGACGAGACGGTGCTCCGCGCCAACGCCGATGCTGAGATCGAGTACGGCAATTCAGTTCGGGCGGCGGATCGGCTGGAAGTGCTCAAGCCGCCGCACTGGGAAGGTTTCATGGCGGTTCCCTGAGGGGTGGGAACATGTGCGGCAGAAATCACAGCGACCCGACCACGAAAACCATTGCCGGCTGGCCCCGGATTCCTAAACTGCAAACGAATTGCAAATGGGCGGCACCCTCCAGCGACACAGTCTGCGGCGGTCCCTGATCGGGGCCGGGCTGCTGGTCGTCGTGATGCTGCTCACCTTCGCCGGGGTGGTGCCGGCGGTGCATCACCTGTGGCACGCCGGGCATGGTTGCGATCAGCCGGACTGTGTGGTGGTCGCCTTCGCGCAAGGCAAGGTGGACCCGACGGCCGCGCCGATGCCGGAGTTCATCCGGGTGGCCGGGGTTCGGGATCTGCCCGAGCAGGGGGTGACCGCGGTTCTGATCGCCACCGACTGCCCGCCGCTTCCCGGTCGCGCTCCTCCCGTGTAGGACCCCGGACCGACCCGAATTCGGGCGGTCCTGGGTCGGTCCCCTGGCGCCGCGGGCGGGACGTGTCCTGCGTCCTCTTCGAACGACCCGCGGTACGGTGCCCTTCCCCAGGAAGGGCGGTCCAACCATCCCCTCCGGAACGCATCCGGGGGAACCCACAGGTCCCGGGAGAAACGAAGTGAAGCATTGCATCCAGATCGGAAGGGCGCGCGGGTCGCGGGGGTTCACGCTGATTGAGCTGCTGGTCGTGATTGCCATTGTGGCGGTGCTGGCGAGCCTGCTGCTGCCGGCGCTGGCGTCGGCCAAGTCGAAGGCGCGCCAGGCGGGTTGCGCCTCGAATCTCCGGCAGATCGGGCTGGCCCTGTTGATGTACGCGGACGACCACGACGGGTGGCTGCCGACGACCACGCACGGCACCACCGACACCAACCGTTCGTGGATCGTCACCCTGCGGCCGTATCTGGGGAACGCGGACGAGGTGCGGATTTCTCCGGCGGATCCGAAGGGCCGGGTGCGGTTGGCGAACCACGCCTCGAGCTACATCCTCAACGAGTACACCGCGGTGGACGCGATCGACCCGTTTGGGAATCTGGTGGAATCGTTCCGGCGGATCGACAGCCTGCGGTTTCCTTCGCGGACGCACAGTGTCTTCGCCTGTTCGGTCGACCTGAGTCCGAGCGTGTATTCCGACCACACTCATTCGCGGAACTGGGTGAAGAACGGGCGGGGCAACTGGCCCGGGGTGGTGAGCGACATCGCACCGGATCTGCACCGGGTGGGCGGGGCATCGCCCGATCACACGCGCGGATCGGCGAACTATCTCTTCGTGGATGCGCATGTGGAGGTCATTCAGGCCCTGCGTTTCAAGGCGCGGATCGATGCCGGGGACAACCCGGCGCGACCGCCGCAGTAGTCAACCCTCAAGCAACGGATTGAACCCTTGTCTCTGCCTGGCGTGTGCCTGGCGGGTTGGAGGAAGTGTATCGATGAATGCTCTGAACGTCCTGATGGGTCGATGGGGGAGTCTGCTTTCGGCGACGATCCTCGCGTGTCTTGCCGGGTGGGGCGGTGTTCGGGCCGTCGCCGCGGACAGGCCTGTGGGGCCGGTGCCGGTATGCGTCTCGACTCCGGATCTCGAGGGTCTGGTGCGGGAGGTGGGTGGCGCACGGGTGGACGTGATGTCCTTCAGTGCCGGCCCGGAGGATCCGCATGAGATCGAGTTGAAGCCCGGGCTGGCGGTGGCATTGGACCGCGCCGAACTCTTCGTGCAGGTGGGGTTGGGGCTGGAGAACGCCTGGCTCGAACGGTTGATGCGGCGGGTCAGGAACGAGGCGGTGAAGCCGGGCGGCCCTGGGAATCTCAATGCGGGCGTGGGGGTGGAAGCGCTGGAAGGCGGGGAAGGGGCGCCCGTGCCGGGCAGTTTTCATGAGGACGGGAATCCCCATTACCTGCTCGATCCCCTCGAGGGATTGCGGGTGGCGGCTGCGATTCGGGACCGGCTGACGGCGTTGCGCCCGGCGTGGGCGGCGGAGTTTCGGGAGCGGCACGAGGCGTTCCGGCAGCGGATTGCGGTGGCGTGGGTGGGTGAGAAGTGCGCACGGGAGGACGATCTGGAGACGTTGGTGCGGGAGTTTGCCGGACTGGGCACGGTGGCCGAGGCGGAGGCGTTCCGGGCGCGGCACGGGCTGGAGGGGTGGCTCGGGCGGCTGGTGCCTTTCCGCGGCCGCAAGGTGGTCGGAGATCACGATCTCTGGCCCTACTTCGCGAGGCGCTGCGGGATCGAGGTGCTGGTCTATCTCGAACCCAGCCCGGGCGTTCCGCCCAGCACCCGGCATCTGCGTCGGGTGGTCACGGAGATGCAGCGGGACGGCGTCGGGTTGATTCTGTCGGCCCCTTACTTCGAGGCGCGGCATGCCCGGTTTGTGGCGGGGCGCACCGGGGCCCGGATTCTGCCGATGGCCCACCAGACGGGTGGGCGTCCGGGGACGGAAACCTACGAGGCCATGCTGCGGCACAACTTCGAGCAACTGCTGGGCGGCCTGGGCGGCCTCGGCGGAGCGGACCCGGGAGGACCGTCGCGATGAGTCTGGAGCCGGACCCGGTCGGGGGAACAGGGCGGGTGCTGCACGGGCGGGACGAGATCCTGTCCGCGCTGCGACCGGGTGCGCCGGGCAGGGGAGTGAACGGAGACCGCACCGGGCAAGGGACGGGGGAGGCTGTGGGGTCGGGGGAACGGGAAGACCGCCAGCCGGAGGTGGCGGAGGCGGGCGGAACGGCCGGCGAGCCCCCCATCGTCGTGGCGGAGCAGGTGACGCTGGGGTACGGGCGGACGACGGTGTTGCGGGATGTCACGCTGGAGATCCGGGCCGGGGAGTTCTGGGCATTCCTGGGACCGAACGGCGAGGGGAAGACCACCTTGATCAAGGCCTTGCTGGGGGCGATCCAGCCGCAGCGGGGCCGCATCGCGCTGCGGCCGGATTTTCAGAAGCGGACCCGGCTGGCGTTTGTGCCGCAGGAGACGGAACTGAACCCGTCGCTGCCGACGACGGTGGAGGAATTCGTATCCGGGGGGTTCGTGGGGTTGAGGCTGGACCGGGCACGGCGCCGGGCGCGGCTGCGGCAGTCGCTCGAGTTGATGGGGATTCCCCTGCTGCGGGAGCGGAGTCTCTGGACGTTGTCCGGGGGGCAGCGACAACGGGCGCTGATTGCGCGGGCGCTGGTGCGGGATCCGCTGTTGCTGGTGGTGGACGAACCGACGGCGGGACTCGATCTGGCGGCGGCCTCGAGCCTGTTGCGGACGTTGACCGGATTGAACCGGGAGAAGGGGATCACGATCGTGTTCGTGACCCATGATCTGTCGATTGCCGCGCGGCACGCCACCCATGCGGCGTTGTTTCGGAGGGGCCAATGCCAGTGCGGGCCCCAGGCCTCGGTGCTGACCGAGGCGCATTTGTCGCGGACCTTTGGCGTGCCGGTGGCGGTGCGTCGGGACGCTGTGGGAGAACTTCACCTGGTGGCCGCGGGGGTCGCATGATCGAAACCTTCATCGAGACGTGGGGCATGTTCCGGGACACCTACCTGACGGCGGTGTTCTCGGGGTTGCTGCTGGCATCGGTGGGGGTGCTGGTGGTGGCGCAGGGGCAGGTGTTTCTGGCGGTGGCGGTGGCCCAGGCCTCGATGCTGGGCGTGGCGGTGAGTCTGGCGTCCGGTTGGGGACCGCCGTGGGTGCTGGCGGTGGGGTTCAGCGTGGGGGCGGCGCTTCTGACCGCGGGGAGCCGGGCGCGGGATGCGCATCGGCGCGAGGAAACGGCGGCATGGGTGTTCCTGGTGGCGTCCAGTCTGACCATTCTGCTGCTGGCGCACCAGGCGCTGGGGATGAAGCAGGTGCAGGCGTTGCTCGCTTCGAGCCTGATCGGGGCCACGCCGGGAGATGCCCTGCTCTATGGACTGCTCGCCGCGGCGTCGATGGTCACCCTTTTGGTGCTGCGGGCCCGGCTGGTGTTGTATCTCGGGGACCCGGTGATGGCGGCGGCGGTGGGCATCCCGATCGCGGTCTGGTCGCTGGCCATTGCCACGGCGCTGGGATTGGTGACCGGGCTGTCGATTCACACCTCGGGGCTGCTGTTCACCTTCGGGTGCCTGACGTTGCCGGCCTTGGTGGCGCGGCAGTGGTGTCGCCGGGCCTCGACCCTTTTCCTGCTGGCCCCCGCGGTGTGCGGACTGGCCCTGGTCCCGGGGTTGGTGCTGGCGCACGCGTGGGACTATCCGCCGGGACAGGTCATCGTGGCGTTGCTGGCGGCCATGCTGTGGCTGGCCTGGGGCGGACGGTGGCTGATGGCGCGCATCGAAGGCGGAGGTGGAGCATGAAGCGGGACGAAGGTCGGATCAGCGTGAGCGCACGGGTGCCGGAACCGGTTTCCGACTGGCGACGTTGCCAGCGGAGGGTGGGTGGTGTGAAGACGGCGGACTGCAGCGCCTCGGGGCGTGGCAGTCCGCCCAATCCCGCGTGGCGAAGGTGGAATGCCGGTCGTCGCGGAGCGGGGATCGCGGGGTTTTTGCTTTCCGGGGCACTGGCCTGGGGAGGGGTGAGCGGGGAGGAACCGGTGCGGTTGACGTCGGGGCATCTGGATCTTCGGGTGGCGTACCACGCGGACCGGACGCCGCCTCTGGAGTTGGTGATCGCGGATGGCGATGCCCGGCGTGAGTACGCAGCGGGGGACGTGATCCTGGTGGTGGGTGAGACCGGGCGGCTGGAACTGCCCATGGACTTTCCGCCGCTTGGCCAGATGGGCGAGGCCCTGTGGGTGTTGCCGCAGGCGCAGGAGCCCGATCTGCCGTTTCTCGGGTTCTCTGCGGAAGGCAACCCGACCGGTGTCTTCGCGGGGCCACTGGCGGTGCGTCTGGTCGGCATCGAGGGGCCCGGCCATTTCTTCCTGTGGCAATCCGGGTTCGGGACCTTCGAGTTCTTCATGAACTCGCGGGATGGGCTGGACCCCGGGGATCGGTTTCCGCTGGCGGTGGGGAGCCATTCGCACGCGAACTGGGGATTCACCTCGAACGGGGTCTATCGGGTGACCTTCCACGCCTCCGGGCCGGGTCAAGGCATGGCAACGCCGTTGGAAAGCCTGCCCACTACCTTCGTGTTTCACGTCGAGCCGGTGCCGGAGCCCGAGCCGGAGCCGGGTGCGTTCGCCCTCTGGCAGGCCCGTCACTGGCCGGCAACGACGAATCCGGAAGTCATCGGGCCCGACGCGGACCCTGACGCCGATGGACGTCGCAATCTCGAGGAGTACGCCCTGGGGACGGATCCAACCCGGGCGGACGCCCCCGACACGGGTCAGCCCTGGATCCAGTTGGAGCACGGGGAAGGGGGAGTCCGCGTGTGGGTGGGAGTGGAGGTGCTGGCGGATCGGAGCGACCTGGAGATCGAGTTGCTGAGGAGTCCCTTTGTGGGAGGGGCATGGGGCCCGGTCGGAGCGGCACCCGAGGTTTCCGAGCCGGTTCCCGGACCGGAGGGGGCGAAAGTCACCCTTCGATGGCCCGGCGTTGTTCCGCTGACGGAGGGGGGGGCGACCCTGTACCGTGTCCGGTACCAACTGAAACCATGATTATGAATCGAATCCTCAACAGTCTGCTGTTCGCCGCGCTCGCCCTCCTGATCGGTCCCGGGTGCGGGGAGTCCCACCACCACCACCATCCTTCGGGCGGCGGGCATCGGCATGCGTCACCGCGCGGCGGGGTGGCCGTCGAACTGGGCGATCACCAGTTTCATCTCGATGTCCTCCACGACCGGGAGGCGGGCGTGCTTGGCGTCTGGGTGATGGATGCGCATGCCGAACATTTCGTGCGGGTTCCCTGGGCCAACCTGGATCTGACCGTACAGGCAGGGAGCGAGGTCCACGCATTGTCACTGGTTCCGGTGGCGAACGACGCGACCGGGGAGACGGCGGGCAACACCTCGCAGTTCCGGGCGGAGGCGGAATGGCTGAAGGGCCTCGAGCGGTTCACCGCCACGGTGCCAGCCATTGAGATCCGGGGTCAGAGGTTCTCGGATGTGCGGTTCGAATATCCGGAACGATGACCGTTCGATTTCCCCGCCGGTCCAGGGCGCCGGCGGGGAGTTTGGTGCAGGGCCCTGTCACACAGACCCAACCTGAATCCAACATGCCAATGAAGAATGCTGTTACCCTCTGGGCGCCGGCCGCGGTGGCGCTGGCCTCGATGGCCGCGCCTCTGGCGCACGGCCAGTTCATCTACACCGCCGGCCACGGCGACATCGGCCTCGCCTACGAGGATGGGGCCTTCGAGCCCCACTGGCACCTGCACTCCGACGCCGTCGTCAACGGAAGTCCGCTGGGGAGTGACGGTGAGTTCGAAGCCCACGAGGTGCTGGCCTATGTGCCGGATCCGTCCATTGCGCGTCCGCCCGGGTCGCAGTGGGATTTTCTGGGGATCGCCGAGGGGAGCCCGCTGTGGTACCTGCCGCAGATCGAGGATTCGGGGAAGCCGTTTCTCGGCATTGCCAGCGAGGAACTCACCGGCAGCGAGTGGAGCAGTCTGACGATCTCACTGGTCAGTGTCAGCGGTCCGGCAGGCGGCCATTTCTCACTCTGGCAGGACGGGTTGTTCGGTCCGACTGTGCATATGACGACCAGCAACGGCATTGATGGCACTGATCTCTACGCCATGACCCCGGGCGGGCATGCCCATTTCAATTTCGGCTTCACCGAGCCGGGCATCTACGATGTCACCTTCCAGTGGAACGGAATGCACACGGTGGACGGACTGATCTCGGCCAGCGAGACCTTCACCTTCGGGGTGACGGCCGTTCCGGAACCGGGCGAGATCGGACTGGCGATGGCCCTGGGCCTGGCCGGCTTCCTGGGCGTGCGCCAGTGGCGGCGGCGGGCGGGACAGCAGTGATTCGGGCCGGCTGATTCTTCGGGTGCCCCGCCGCCGCGGTGCAGGCTGCGACGGCGGGTGCACCGGACCTCTGCGCTGAATTCTCCCTGCCAGAACCGGTCTTGCTCCAAATTGCAAACGATTCGCATTTACAGACCCCTTTCCCGCCGGGGCAACCCGGCGGGCTGTTGAAACCCATGATCCAAAGAAATCGAATGACTCGTCGTCCATTGTCTCTCACGCAACGCATCCTGGTCCTGATCCTCGCCGCGGGAGGCGGCCTGGCTCTATCGGCCCCGGCCCAGATGGTGAACCTCTATGTCGGCATCGACGGCCGGGCCGTCTTTCCGTCGGGAACCTATGCCGGAAAGGACAACCCCAACTTCGGGCGATTGACCCTTCTCTACGCCCATCACTATCGCTACGGCGAATTTGCCGGGAACCATTACCACGGCATTGGCGGCTACTCCTACAGCGGTCCGGCCGACAACCCGACCGTCAACGACACCAGCGCCGGCAACCGGATTCCGGAGGTCTATACCGCGCTGCCCGGAATCACGCTGGTCACCGACACCAACGCCGTGTGGGCGGGCAGGCTGATCAGCAGGAAGCACGTCGAGCATTACAGTGACTTCCGGTTTCGCTCGGTGCACAGCCTCGCCTCGTTCGGTCCGGGATCGAGTGAGCATTTCATGTTCTACAGCAGTGCGGGCACCCGCACCAACCTGATGACGGATGCCGTCATCGCCCTCGAACTGGTCTCCAAGTCTGAGGGGTTGCACATCGCCAACGCGGCCGGGGAACCCATCCTGGCGAACCCGGGGGACCGGCAGGTCCTGGGCGATGGCAACGATGCCGGCTTCGAGTATCTGCCGGTGTTCTGGACCGCGGCGGACGCGACGCCGGGTGCGTATCACGCCGAGTTTCGGCTCGTGGACATCAACGACGCGGATGGACACACCCCGTTTCCGTCGTCGGGCCGGTTCTTCCTCGATCTGCGCGTTCCCGAGCCGGCGACTCTGGCGATTGCGCGGACCGTGACCCTGACGATGCCGCTGGTGACGGAGGGGTATGTGCTGGAGGCGGCGCCGAACGCGGACGGGCCGTGGACGGACATTCCGTTTCCGGCGGGCGAGGACACGCTGCACACGCAGACCACCACCACCAAGGAGCTGACGCTTCCGGTGACGGCGGAGAGAAACTTCTACCGGCTTCGGAAGACGACGCCGGCGGTGCAGTAAGCAAACGCCTTCGATGAGAAGGGCGGCGGGTTCCGGGAAATCCGTGTGTGCCGGAACCCGCCGTGATTTTCCAGAGGAACGGATGTCTCCAATCGTGCGGTCGAAAATGAGGTGGCGTTTGAAAGGACTCCCGGCGATGGGATTCGCGGCCATGCTGGCCGGGGTGACCGCCGCAGCGCATGTGCATGTCCAGATCGGGTATGGGCAGGGGCGCTGGGATCTTCATGTGTACGATTTCGATTCGGGGCGGTCCGACCCGGCCGACGTCCTTCTCGTGGTGTCGCCGGCGGCCAGGGGTGTCATCGCTGACGACCCACGCTACGCCGCATTCCTGGGGACGCCGGGGGATCCGGTTTGGATTCTGCCGCAGCATGCGGTGGAAGGGATTCTGGATCTCGGGGTGGGAACGTCGGCCATCGGGCCGGGGGTGTTTGCGAACAACCAGGTGCGGCTGCATCTGGAGGCCTTCGAGGGACCGGGCGACTTCGCGCTGTTCACCACGACGGCCCTCGGGGCGCCGGTGGTGTCGATGGCCACCCGCGATGGAGTGGATGCGGAGGCGGACGTGCTGAGCGTTCCGGCGGTGGGAGGGCATCTGCACCTGAACTGGGCCTTCACAGCTCCGGGCCGGTACCGGGTCCTCCTTGGCGCATCGGGACGTCTGGTGGCGACGGGTGAGATCAGCCGGAGCGAACCGGTGGCCTACCATTTCGAGGTGAGGCTTCTGCCGCTGCGGTTTGAGGCGGTGGAACGGGCTGGGCGAGGCGCATGGGTGCTCGCGCTGCGGGGGGAACCTGGCATGGAGGTGATGTTTGAACACAGCGCCGAAGGTGGTCCGTGGGCCCAGTGGTCCGCGGTACCGGACGAAAGGCCGAGGCTTGATGCGGCTGGGTTCTGGCAGGGCGAACTGCCGCTGGGCACGGAAGGCGTTGTGTGGGTGCGTGCCCGCTATTCCCTTTGAACATGAGTGACAGCGAACTGCAGCGACCGCCGGCGAGTTACGGCGCCGGACGAGCCCTGCTGGCGTACCGACCGCAGGCGGATGCGGTCGGTGCGCTGACCTCCGGGGTCTGCGTGGTGCATTGCACCTTGCCATGACGATGAATACTGCACGATCCAAGTCCTTTAAACCGCTGCCCGTGACCGTCCTGTCCGGATTTCCCGGTGCCGGCAAAACCACTCTCCTCAACCACGTCCTCCACATCCGCGAAGGCCTCCGCGTGGCCGTCATCGTCAATGACATGAGCGAGGTGAACATCGACGACGCGCTGGTGGCCAACGGCGGCGCGAAGCTCTCGCGCAAGGAACGTCGCGCCGCGCTCAACGCCGACGATGAGCGCACCGTCACCGATTTGCTCATTGATCAAGTCGAGTTCTGCGACGTGATCGTGCTGAACAAGACCGACCTCGTCACCGCCGCGGAACGAAAGTCCCTGCGCGCCATTCTCACGAAGCTCAATCCGCGCGCGAGATGAAGGCCGGCCCCAAGGCGTGGTCCCAGCTTCCCGATCCATTCCCCGAATGGCGTCCCGTCACGGCGGAGGAATGGCCGGCCGAAAAAGGCGAAACCCTGATCAGGAACTGACCGATGCGATCCGTTTCACGGCACGATCAACTCGAACACTCCAAAGACGCGGAAGTCGTCGGGGTTCGACGTGAGCAACCGGCGCACCCCGTGGCGGTGGAGCGTCGCGGCGAGCTGGGTGTCGAGGATGCGCTTGCGGCCGAGGCGTCGCTCTCCCAGCCAGCGAAGGCACAGCCGCACATCGGTTTCCTCGACTGCCAGGATCACCGTTTCCTCCTTCGCCAGCCAGGCCTCCACCCAACTGAGGGCTTCTTCCATCAACAACGGCGGGCTGAACCGCCGCGAGTCGGTGGAGACATGAAGGAACTCCGCCAATACGGCCGCCGTGGTGACCAGACGCCGGCCGGCGGCCAGTTCGGCGGCCACCCATTGGACCGACCGGGATTGCAGTGGATGACCGCCGATGGCCAGCGCCACGAGGATGTTGGCGTCCACGCCGGTCATCGGCGGTCAAACATCTCCTCGGCGATTTCGGCCGAGGTGATGTGCGGGGTGAGCACCTTGTGGCCGTGGAAGACCGGCAGTCCAAGCGGGGCCGGGGTGGTCGGCTGGCCGGCCGGTTGGGGGAGGGACCGCGCTTCCTCCGCCGCCGCCAGCACCCGCGCCACCGGGCGGTCGTTTTCGGTCACCACCACCTCATGGCCGGCGGCGACCTCCTTCAGCCAGTGGGTGAAGTTGGCCGCCACGTCTTTCACATCCGCCGTCTTCGTCATGCTCGACACCGTAGTCCCGGCTCGCCGCCAAGTCGACCCGGCATCTGCAACCCACCTTCAACCTTGATTCATAACCGACCATGCCTGCTTACGCTTACGAAACCATCCCCGCCGACGCGAGCAAACCTCCGCGCCGGTTCGAAGTGAAGCAATCCATGAAGGACGCCGCGCTGACGCATGACTCCCACACTGGAACTGACGCGATGCCATCTGTATGGCCTGGCGGGAGGCGGACTGCCGGGCGACTCCCAGTTTTTGTTTTGGGCGTGCTTTGTCTGCAGTTGTCGCTAACTGCTCAAGAGCAGACCCAGCCCCCGCTGTTGAATCCCCAGTCTCCTGCGGGCGACTCGAACGTGGTTCAGCTTCCGCCCGTCATCGTCAGTGGGACGACTACGGCTACGCTCACGGAGCGGGAGATGGATCGAATCTCCAAGCCGCTGTCGGTGCTGACCTCGGCGCAGATTGACATGCGCGCACCGGTGAACGTGCAGTCGCTGCTCGACGATGTGCCCGGCGTCTCCTACTCGCGCGCCGGCGGTCTGGGCGGCCAGGTGGTCATGCGCGGGTTCAACTCCAACATCCCGCGCACGCTCCTGCTGGTGGATGGCGAACGGTTCCGCGGCCTCGGCTGCTTCCTGGGCGGAGAACGATGTCGTGCACAGTTGGCTTACCGGAGCGGCGCTGGTCAGCAGTCTGGCGGCTTTTGTCCCCGGTTGGTTGCGTCATCGGGAGGGGCGGGTGTGGTCGTGGGCCATTTCGGGGTGGCTTCTCATTCTCCCCGCGGCATCGGGGGGAGCCATGGATTCCGCTGGAGTCGGAGGCGGGCTCTTCCCGTTGGCGGGGGGCGTGGTGCTGTTGGTGGCGCACCGCCTCAATCATTCCCTTTCTTACTGGTGTGACCGCTCGTGAGGGTCGCGAATCCCGGAGCAACCCTGTTTCAACCTTTTTCATGACGATGAATACTGCACGATCCAAGTCCTTCAAGCCGCTGCCCGTGACCGTCCTGTCCGGCTTTCTCGGTGCCGGCAAGACCACACTGCTCCAGCACATCCTGCAGAACCGGCAGGGGATGAGGGTTGCACTCATTGTAAATGACATGAGTGAGATCAACATCGATGCCGCGATGGTGAAGGGGGGCGGGGCGCGGCTGCATCGGACCGAGGAGAAGCTGGTGGAAATGACCAACGGATGCATCTGCTGCACGCTGCGGGAGGATCTGCTCCGCGAGGTGGCGGCGATGGCCCGCGAGGGACGCTTCGACTACCTGGTCATCGAGAGCACGGGAATCTCGGAGCCGATGCCGGTGGCCGAGACGTTCACCTTCGAGAGTGAAGACGGTGCGAGCCTGGGGCAGGTGGCGCGGTTGGACACGATGGTGACGGTGGTGGATGCCCTGAACTTCCTGCGCGACTACGGCTCTCCGGATTCGCTGGTGGATCGGCGTCAGGCCCGGGACGAAGCGGACGACCGTTGTGTGGTGGATCTCCTGGTGGACCAGGTTGAGTTCGCCGACGTGCTGGTGATCAACAAGACCGATCTGGTCGATCCGGACCGGTTGGTTCAACTCACCGGAATCCTCAAGGCCCTCAATCCCCGCGCGGCCATGGTCACCTCGGAATTCGGCCGGGTGGACTTGAAGCACCTGTTGAACACGGGCCGCTTCAGCATGGAGGAGGCGCGGGAGGCGCCCGGCTGGCTGCGGGAACTGCGGGGCGAACACACCCCGGAGACGGAGGAGTACGGCATCTCCAGTTTCGTGTACCGGGCCCGGCGACCGCTGCATCCGCAACGGTTCATGGACTGCCTGCGGACGGAATGGCCTGGGGTCTTGCGCAGCAAGGGCTACTTCTGGCTGGCCACGCGGATGGACTGGGCGGGGCACCTGTCCCAGGCCGGAGCCGCCTGTCGCACCGAGGCGGCTGGATTCTGGTGGGCAGCGGTGGAACGGGACCAATGGCCGGAGGATGAGGATCAGCGGCGCGGGATTGAAGCGCTCTGGGTCGAGCCCTGGGGCGACCGACGTCAGGAAATCGTCATCATCGGACAGGACATGGATCAGGAGGCGCTGACGGCCCGGCTGAATGCCTGCCTGCTGACGCGGGAAGAGATGGGCCTGGGTCCGGAGGCTTGGGCGGCAACCTTTCCCGATCCGTTTCTGGAATGGCGACGGGTCATCGAGGAGGAGAGCACCGAGGCCAGCGTAGGTCGATTGGAGGAGGAACGATGAAGACTTTCCCATCGGTCGACCAGCCGGGACGCATCGCGGCGGCCTTCACCCTGATTGAGCTGCTGGTGGTCATCGCTATCATCGCCATCCTGGCAAGTCTTCTATTGCCGGCGTTGAGCAAGGCAAAGGCGAGGGCGCACCGGTCGGTTTGCCTGAGCAACCTGAAGCAGTTGACGCTTTGCTGGACACTGTACGCCGACGACCACCGCGACGAACTGGTGGGCAACAAGGAGCTCACCGATCCGTCGAATCCAGCCGGACGGGACTCATGGATCACCGGCGATCTGGCGCTGAACCCGCGGGATGCCACCAACGATCACCTGATCCGTCTGGGCCAGCTCTTTCCGTACAATCAGGCGGTGGCCATTTACCGGAGCCCGGCCGACGTCGGGCGAGTCCACCTGGGCGGCAGGAAGTTCGAACGCAACCGCAGTTACTCGATGAATTGCATGATGAACGGGCGCAGCCATTCCAACCCGACGCGGTTCGTGGTCAATCGCCGCCTGATAGACATCCGCCATCCCGGGGCTTCCCAGGCACTGGTCTTTCTCACGGAGCACGAGAGCAGCATCGACGACGGACATTTCGGTCTAACCGTGGACGGGCCCGTCTGGCGGAACAACTGGCCCGCCACCTACCATGACCAGGGAGCGACGCTTTCCTTTGCCGACGGTCATGTGGAGTACTGGAAATGGCGGGATCCGCGCACGTCGCGGATCAGGACCCAGGGAGAGTCGCATCCCGGCAATGGGGATCTCTCCCGGCTCCAGGCAGTGATTGCTGTTCCTGCTCAATGAACGCCCCCGATTCGTTTCTGGACCGTCCCCGGCAGTGGGCCGGGCGCCGGGTGATCTTTCAGGTCCATCTCTGGTCAGGACTTCTCCTCGGGCTGTATTTCCTCGTCATTGGGCTGACTGGCAGTCTGATCGTCTTCCGGGGCGAGATCGAGGACGCATTGCGACCGCAGTTGACGCGCGTGAGTCCGGGCGGGGCACTGGGGGCGGTGCAACCCATGCTGGACGAGGCGGCGGTTGCGTTTCCCGGGGCACGATTTCACACGGTCAACCTGCCCACTCAACCGCGGCGGTCGCTTTCGATCTGGGGGCACGATCCGAAGTCCCGATCGTTTCACGTGTATTTCGATCCGTGGACGGGCCGGATGCTGGGTTCGGATCTGGCCGGAGACAACGTGACCGAGTGGCTCTATGAACTGCATGCCAATCTGCTGAGCGGGCAGACGGGCCAGCAGGTGAACGGGATCATTGCCCTGCTGGTCGGGTTGCTGCTTCTTTCCGGCCTGGTGGTCTGGTGGCCGGGTCGTGGACGGGTTGTGGGGCAGGGACTCACCCTGCGTTGGCGGGCGGGGTGGAAGCGACGCAACTACGATCTCCACAAGGTGGTCGGGTTCTACACGGCCGTGCTCCTTCTGATCACCGTCGTCACCGGCATCTGGTTTCCCTTCAAGGCTCCGTTCCGGTGGATGGCGGAGGTGCTGACACAGTCGAGCGCCCGTGAGGACTCGCCCGTCTCGGATCCTGCCCATCGAGGGCAACCGCGAATCACGGTGGACGCGGCCTTGGCGGCCACTGGGCAGGTGCTCCCGGGAGTCGCGCCCAACTGGATCCGCCTGCCCCAGGGCCCGGAGGACGTGTACTCGGTGCGCAAGCGTCTTTCCGGGGAGTGGCAGTTGGAAGGGATGAACTACATCCATGTGGATCCCCAGAGCGGGGCGGTGATCCGCGCGGACCTGCATGCGGAGACCACATTGGCCCAGCGCATCCTGCGCACCTTCTTTCCGTTGCATGTTGGGAGCTTTGGAGGTCTGAGCACGCGCATTCTCTGGGTGGTGCTGGGCCTGGCTCCGGGACTCCTCTGCGTGACAGGAACACTCATGTGGTGGAACCGGGTGGGACGAAGGATGGCGCGACCGGGGCAGGCCGCCGGGCAGGCAGCGGCCACTGAGCCCCAGTCGCCCCGGCCTGCGGTCTCTGAGAGCGCAACCTTCCACCGCTCATGAACGCGCGACCTCGCACCGGGCCCATTTGTCAGTCAGGCACAATTCGGTGGAGGCCGGCCCTGACCGTTCCCAGCGACCCCTTAATCCCGGAATCCACTTTGAGTCGAAGACTATGAAACCAGGAATCATGAAAACAGGAACCCTGCTGAGATGGATTGGCGCAGGTGCGTTGGCGCTTGCGGGCGCATTGGCTGTTGCCGCGGCCCCGACCCCGCCGCCCAGGTATCACCTGGAGAGCGCCTACGACATGAACAACGCGGGACAGATCGTGGGCTGGGGTCGGAAGGATGGGAACACCCGCGGGTTCCTGCTCACGCCCGCTCCGGGCAGGCTCTACGCCATGGGCGGCTATGATCCTGAGGACACCGGCATGGTGCCGCACCGGATCTACGAACTCGATCCGGTCACGGGAAAGGCGACGCCCCTGACCGGCAGTTTCGGTCCCGAGCCCGCGGGCCTGGCCGCCACGGCGGACGGTCGGATTCTCGCGTTGAACGTCGAGCATCACCATCATCACGGTGAGGAACCGCCCCCGGCGGAATCGGCGCTGGTTGAGATCGATCCGTACACAGGCTTCCTCACCAAACTGGCCACCGTGCCGGTCGAGGCTTACGGCTTCGACATCCTGCCCGACGGGCGTGCCTTTACGATTCCCCTGGCAAGCGAGGGAACGTTTGTCCAGTTGCACTTGGTGAACCTGGAGACGGGGGCCGCGGTGCCGGTCGGCAGTGCGAGTGCGATCAACGAGGCCTTTGCCGCCGCGTTTGGCAGCGAGCCCGCATCCAACACGCGCGCCACCCAGCTTGCCAGCGTGGGTGACCACCTCTACGCCGCTGTCCGACACGGCACGCTCGCGAACCTCGTTCGCATGGATCCCGATACGGGAGCGGCCACGGTGATGGGTGCGGCCAATGCGGTGAACACCTCCGGCGGAGGCGCGTACTTCGGCATTCCCGGTCTGAGCGGGCGCGACTCCAACGGCGACGGGCAGTTCGATGAGCTGTACGGGGTTTTAAACTACCACGACCACGACGGCGATCCGGAGACGTATCCCCAGGTCGTTGGAGCACTGATCCGGTTCAATCTCAACGACGGCACCTGGAGCATTGTGGGAACCAACCCGGGCCTCCTATTCAGCGGACTGGCGAGCACGGCCGAACTCAATCCAGCGTCGCTGGACCGGCTCGTTTATCGCATGGAGGAGATTTCGGGCCTGGGCGGCCCGATCACGTTAGCCATGAAACTGAACGACAAGGGCGCAGTCACTGGCAGTTCTGACAACTCGGATGGCGGATACAACGCCTACCGCCATCAGGCGGGTCAGACGGTTCCGCTGGCTCCGTTGGGCGGGGAGTTGGTGAACAACAGCGGCCTGGGTATCAATAACCATGGCACTGTGGTCGGAAACAGTGAGAGCGAGGACTGGTCCAAGTCCATGGCATGTGTTTACACGAACGGATTGCCATTCCCGCTGGGCACGCTCGGCGGGGCCAACAGCTTCGCTTCCGGCATCAACCACCTCGGGCACGTCGTCGGTTGGGCCGAGAATGCTGCCGGCGAGAAGCATGGATTCCTGTGGCGTGACGGTGCGATGGCGGATCTGGGCCCGCCCGGGATGGAGCCGAGCGAAGTATGGGGCATCAACGACATGGGGGAGGTCATCACCACACGGCGGGTCGGGGACGGACGCCAGGGGAGTGTGCGGCAGGCGGGCACCGGAGAGTGGGTGAACCTGGGCACGCTCGGCGGAACCAACAGCAACGCCCAGGCGATCAACGCGCGGGGACACATCGTGGGGGGAGCGCAGGATGCCAGCGGTCATGTGCATCCCTATCTGTGGAGGAACGGAGTGATGACAGATCTGGGGTCGCTCGGTGGCCCGTCCTCCCAGGCCAATGGTCTCAACGATTCCGATATGGTGGTTGGCTCGTCGGGCAGCAGCAGCGGCCAGCGAGCATTCCTGTCGGTGGGCAACCGGATTCTCGACCTGAATGAGAGGGTCCTTCGGCCGGCGGGGCTGGACTACCCACTGGAGATTGCGACGGACATCAACAACCAGGGGCAGATCGTCGGGTTCAGCTTCGCCGGTGCGGGCAGCAAGGCCTGGTTGCTCAGCCCGTCCGTGCGCTTCGACCACGGAGAGCTGGACATCGGTCTGGCCTATCACGACGGCGAGCTGGAGTTCCATGTGCATGATGAGGTGAACGGGGTGGAATATGGCGCGCCGGGAGTGGTGCTGGCAGTCGGAACTGCGGCCGAGCAGCCCATCCCGGACACCTTGGGCTTCCAGTTTCTCGGGCGTCCCGGTCACTCGGTGTGGATACTGCCAGCCGTCGAGGACGAGGCATTGCTCTTCCTGGGTCTGGCCGCTGAGGAGATCGAGAGCGGCATCTTCGTGAACAACGCCTTGCGGGTCGAACTGGTGAGCGTCGAGGGCGCGGGCGCGTTCTTCCTCTACACGACCGACCCGTTCGGCGCGCCGCAGGTCCACATGAACAGCGCCGACGGCATCGGCTCCGCGGATTTCTTCGCGCTGACCGCCGGCAGTCACCAGCATGTGAACTGGGTGTTTGGCGCGCCCGGAACCTACCGCATCGGCCTGCGCGCCACGGGCACGCGGATCGAGGGCAGTGAGTTGGTCGCCAGCGAGGTGATCCACTTCACATTCAACGTTCCGGCGGCACAACGGCCCCAGCCGGAGGAGCCGGATGACCGTTTCGTTTACAAGGTGGACCTCATCGAAGTGACGGATGCGGGGTACATTGCAGGGGAGGACTTGAACGAACTCGGGGAGGTGGCGGTGGGTGCCTACGATGCCGGGAACAGGCCGATGGCCGGACGATTCTCCGAGACATTCACACCGCTCGCCCCGCTGACCTCAGCCGGTGCCTACGCCAGTGGCATCAATGACGCGGGTGTCGTGGTGGGCTGGGGTCTGGACGACGGAGGACTGCGGCGCCCGTTGATGTGGAGCAACGGCCTGGCGACCGATTTGGGCACCCTGGGAGGAGATCGTGGCGAGGCGCGGGCAGTGAACCTTGCCGGGAGGGTGGTCGGTCAGGCCCGGAACGCTGCCGCCGAACCGCGGGCGTTTCAATGGACGGCAGCCGGCGGCATGACCGAACTCCCCATGACCCTTGGCGGAAACCGCAGTTCGGCCAGCGCCATCAACGATGCCGGCCTTGTGGCGGGCAGTGGACGTCTTCCTGACAACCTCACGCATGCCGTGCGGTACGATCCGGTCAGCGGCACAACGCTCGACCTTGGCACACTCGGCGGCGCCAACAGCTTCGCCAACGGCATCAATGGTGCCGGCCATGTCGTCGGCCTGAGCGACGCATCCGATGGGACATTTCGGCCGTTCTACTGGTCCCCCGAAACAGGGATGATGGACCTCTTTGCCGGGGGCGATCTGGGTGTGCCGTCGGGTTCCGCCTATGACATCAACGCTGCCGGCGAGGTGGTGGGTTATGGGGGGATCAACGATGACTTTGACAGCCACGCCTTCGTCTGGAGCGCCGGCGCCGGCCTGCGAGACCTGAACGAGCTGGTGGTACGCATGAGCGGACTGGAACTCCACGGCGCCGCCGGCATCAACGACGCGGGCCAGATCACCGGATGGGGCGCGATGAACGGACGGCGGGTGGGATATCGACTCAGCCCCGCCACCCGCCTCAAGCGCGGCGAGGTGGACGTGGGCCTGGAATGGCACGACGGCGAACTTGAGTTCCACGCCCACGACCATGCCGCTGACATCGAGTATGCGGCGGACGCCGTCGTGTTCCATGTCCCGGCCCTGGGCCAGACCGAAGTGCCGGCCAGCCCGGCCTTCGCCTTCCTCGGCGCACCCGGCGCACCCGTGTGGATTCTGCCGCAGACGGAGGACCCCAAGCTGCTGTTCCTTGGGCTCGGAGCGGAGGAAGTGGACGCCGGCGTGTTTGTGAACGACCGCCTGGAACTGCGGCTCGCCAGAGTGGAGGGGCCGGGGCAGTTCGCGGTGTTCAGCGTGGACGGTCTGGGTCAGCCGGTCGTCCACATGAACTCCGGCGACGGCATCGATGCCGGGGACATCAAACCGCTGCAGGCTGGCTCCCATGAGCACGTGAACTGGGCCTTCACCGCACCTGGCGTGTACCGGGTGACGTTCCGGGCCGCGGGAACGCTGGTCGAGGGCGGGGCGGTGGTGGAGAGCGAGGCGGTCGAGTTCTGCTTCGAGGTCATCGGCGGGGAGCCGCGGCTGATGTTCGCCAGGGACGGCGGCCAACTGGTGCTGTCGTTGCGGACCGAGGACGGACTGATCCACCAGATCGAGCAGGCCACGGCGTTGAACGGGCCGTGGACGGCCGAAGGTGCGGCGTTCATCGGCACCGGACGACTCAAGACCGTGGGCGTTGCAGCGGACAATGCCTCGCGATTCTTCCGGGTGCGGTCGGAGACCCCATGAGCCCAGGGCACCGCATCGCGACGGGATGCGGCTCGGTCCGCGCCATGCGCTGGCGCGGACCGGGCTGGCATTCACGGCACGACCAGGTCGAAAACCCCGAAGACCCGGAAGTCATCCGGATTCGAGGTGAGCAGGCGGCGCACGCCATGCCGGTGCAAGGTCGCCGCGAGCAGGGTGTCGAGGATGCGCTTGCGGCCCAGATGGAACTCCGCCAACCAGGTCTGAGTGAGCCGGAGATCTTCCGAGCCGATTTCCATCACTTCGACTTCCGGGCGGGCCAGCAAGGAATTCAGCCAGTTCAACGCGGCGACCATGTTCCGAGGCTTGTCGAAACGTTTTGCATCGGTGACGACATGGAGGAATTCGGTCGCCACGAGTGGAATCAGCGCGAAAACTGCATCGGCTGCTGCCTCTTGTTCAAAACCTCGCACGCTTCGCTCATGAAGCTGGTGATCCTCCATGGCGAGCTGCACCAGGATGTTGCAGTCCAGCCCCGTGCTCATTCGCGATCAAACATTTCGTCGGCCAGTTCACTTTGCGAAACCGGCAAGTGCGAGCGAGGCCGTCCCTGGTGCGCATTGGCCCGAATCCAGCCTGCGAGATTCTCCGGGGGGCGCGGCACGTTGCGTGGGGCGGGGTCCCGGACTCGCGTCGTGGGGCTGACGAGCCGCGCCACCGGGCTGTCGTTCTCGGTCACCAGCACTTCATGGCCGGCGGCGACCTCCTTCAGCCACTCGGTGAAATGGGCCGCGACGTCTTTCACATCCGCCGTCTTCGTCATGGTGGCCACCTTGGTCCCGGAGACGTGCGAAGTCGAGGCGGCTGTTGCAACGGGCGCGCCACCGATATGACGGAGGTCGAGGGGTGCCATGCGCTGTTCACCCAGCATCATCCGGACGAGTTTGGCATGACGGTCACCCGGGACGGGGAGACCGTGGTGCCGATCGCAACGGAGGCGTACACGCCAAGCCACACCCATGACAATGCCGTCACGTCGGTGGGCATTGTGGAGGACGGCGCGCTGGACCCGCAGCGCCTGAACGACTGGATGGGGGATCTGCTGCGGGCGAAGGGGGTCGATATCTTTCGCATGAAGGGAGTCCTCAATGTCCAGGGGTCGCCGAACCGGGTGGTGTTTCAGGGAGTCCACATGCTGTTCGATGCCCAGGCGGACCGTCCGTGGAAATCCGGGGAGCCGAGGCGCAATCAACTGGTGTTCATCGGGCGCGATCTTGACCGGACGGACCTGGTTGAAGGGTTTCGGTCCTGTCTGCGGTAGGGAGGCTCGTTTCCTTGAAGGCAGGGGACATCCCTTTTGCATGCCTGGACCTGACCAGAAACTGCGCTTCGGCCTCAGCGGCTGCGTCATTGCCGGCACCCGGCTGAATCCGGACCGGCAGGCGTTGCGGGTCGATCTGGCGGGCGCCCGGGTGCCGGTTCGGGTGGAGGCTTGGGTGCGCCGTGAGAGTGGGGCCGTCGGGGTGCATCCGGTCACGATCTACCGGCCCTGACCCCTCCGCGATCTCCTCATGAAGCCTGCCGCCTCGTTCCGACTCGAAGACTTTCCCCGTGCCCTTGCGTGGTCACCGGACTCCGCCGTGCTCGCCATCGCTCTCGCCAACGGCCGCGTTGCGCGGCTGCACGCCCCATCCGGCGAACGCCTCGCGGACCTGGCTTCCCACACGGCCGGGGTGCTCGCGCTTGACGCGTCGCCCGACGGCCGCACGCTCGCCACCGGCGGCGAGGACGGCCGGCTCGTGTTCTGGGACGCCGCCAGTGACGAGGTTCGCACGGAGGTTCGACTTGGCCGCGGCTGGGTCGAACACGTGGCGTGGTCGCCTGCGGGCGGTGTGCTCGCCGCCGCGGTCGGGCAGCAGCTTGGCTTCTTTCAAGCGGACGGCACGGCACTGCCGGCCCCGGCCGCCTTCGGCAGCACGGTGGCGGGTCTCGCCTGGCGGGGTGACGGCGTGGCTTTGGCCGCGGCGGGCTACGGCGTGGTGACCCTGTGCCGGCCGGGAGAGACCGCGCCCGTGGAGGCATTGGCCTGGAAATCCGCCTACATCTCGCTGGCATGGAGCGGAGACGGACGGCACCTCGTAGCCGGCACGCAGGAAAGCAACCTGATCTACTGGCCGCTGCCCTTCCGCGACGAGCAGCCCCTGCACATGAGCGGCTACGCGGCCAAGGTGAAGCAGCTCGGCTTCGACGCCCGCAGCCGCTTTCTCGCCACCAGCGGTGGCGGGAGCGTGACGGTGTGGGACATGGCGGGTCGCGGGCCGGCGGGCACCCGGCCGCTGCAACTGGAAGGTCACGGAGGGCGGATTACGGCCCTCGCGTGGCAGCGGCGCGGGCAGATGCTCGCCACCGGCGCGCAGGACGGCTCCCTCTGGCTGTGGAACCCTGCCGCCGGCGAAGTCGGTGTGCCCGCACGCCGCGAAGGTTCCGAGATCACCGCGCTGGCGTTCGCTCCCGACGACCGCAGCCTCGCGGTGGCCAGCGCCGATGGCACCGTCTTCGTCGCCGCCTGAGCCGCGTCGCATTGCGGCCGCAAGGTTTCACAGGGGCAAGGCGCCCTTCCCGGCCGGCTTGCACCCTATGGCACTTGTTCGGCGATTTGGGCTTTCATGGTAACCGTTCACAGGATTCCGAGCGGCAAGGCGAGCGGAGGCGTTCGGAGCGGGGGGCCACGCCGATGTGCTGCGGAGGATTGGGAGAGAGCGAGGACGGGACCTTCCCTCAGGAGGAGTCGGGGGTTGGTCGGTTCGATTCCGGGATCGGTGACGAACCGGAAATACGCCTCGCCGTGCTTGTCGAACCGGGTGGCCATATTGCGGATCAACCGGTGAACCGGGCCTTCGAATTGCGGCAACGCCGCGCACCAGATTCGATAAGGGCGAGGAAGAGGAAGTCGGCATAACCCTTTCTCAGGTAATCATCCATTTGGTCGCGGCTTAAGGCCGGCGAGCGTGTCCCCTTGGCAAGGCGATGAACTCGATAACCGAATTCGGCCAGAAAGTGAACGATCCGGTCCACGCTTGATCCCATGGTGGCTAACGCTGGCGGATCGATTTCGATGAACAAGGCGGGATGGTGACGCCAAAGCGTATCGCGCATTCCCTTGAGGACGCGTTCTTCAGCTCCCTGAACGTCGATTTTGACCAGGCTGACGACTGCATGGGGCCGCTGTACCAGCAGATGATCCAAGGTGTAGGCGTCAACCAACACTCCGGCGTCGTCCATTCGATGGCCGCCCGGATGGAAGGGATCCACGTGCAGCCTGACCTTGCCGTTCTCGTCATTGGCAGCGCCCTGGATTGGCTCGACAATGGACCTGAGTCCGCGTCGATGCACCATGTGTCTCAGTCTCTGGAAATTGGTGGTCTCCGGCTCGATGGCCAGGACCCGTCCGCCACCGCTCACCCAACCCGCGAATCGCATGGTGAAAAAGCCAATGTTCGCTCCGACGTCTATAATCGTCGCTCCGGATGCGACCAGAGAGGCCAGATAATCCACGTCCCCAGCCTCCATCCAGGCCTTGTATTTGTCATAGCAAAACTCGGAGAAGGCCCGGCCCGCCCCAGTGGAAGGAAAGCCCGTGAGACACGCCAACCTGTAAAGCCGCAGAAGAGAGGCCTGCATCCGCCGATTCATCTCGTAAACCTTAGCAATATGGCCCCATGCAGAACCATCTTCAGCAGCAACCACCCATGCCTCCATCGGGCGATGTTTGTGCTGCCATAGCTGCGAGCCTGGTAGTGGACCGGCATGTCAACAATACGCAGGTTCAACTTGGAGGCGCCGAAGAGGAGGTCGAAATCGCCAAACGGGTCGAAATCGCCAAAGTACGAACGGTTCCTGTCGATGGCCTCATAGTCGTCCTTGAACAATGCCTTGGTCCCGCAAAGGGTGTCCTTGACCGGCTGGCCCAGAAGAAATCCAAGCGCCAGGCTGAAGAACTTGTTTCCAACCATGTTACAGAACCGCCAAGCATATAGTGCGCCTCCAGATGGTTCGACCTAAGCACCAGGACCTCCCTGAAACACTCGATGGCCTCCTCAGCCCGGCCTCGATCCAGCAACAGGCCGCCACGGAGCTCCCTGGCCAGACTGTGATTAGGACTGGTTCGGACCACTTCCTTCAGATGCTCGTCCGCGGCCGAATAGTCCTCCACGTTGGTCAAGGCGACAGCCAGATAGCAGCGGGCCAGGATGTTCCCAGGCGCGATCTCCAGGGCGCGAGAGAATAGGGTGACGCTGTCTTCCCAGTACCGAAGCTGGCGCCGGGTGCCCCCTATCGAGGCGATCAGGATCAGGCAGGCCAGGACGGCCACGCACCTATGAACCACCGGACGGCGTTCGGCAAGGTCACCCGCGAGCCAAATCGCCGCGATAAACAATCCAATGATGGATATATAGGTATAGCGGTCGGCGATGAACTGGGAACCCACTTGAACGATTCCAATCATCGGTATCAGGGTGATGAGACACCAAAACCATCCAACCAGAAGATAGGGATGCCGGCCTCGCCAGCGGAAGCAGCACCAGGTCAGCCCGATCAGAAAGCACCCGGCCAAAACCACCTTCCACAACGGCCAGGCCTCGCCACGGACGTAAATCACGGAGAGATTCACCGGCCAGACGGTTTTCCAAAGATACGCCAGGTACGCCATCGGGGCGCTGCTCATCCGATCCGCAAGCGGGAGGGTCTCCAGCGGCACCACCGCGCCGATCTCGCGTTGCGCGGCGAACGTCGCCACGGCAAGCAGCAGGCTCAGAGTCAACAAGGGTATCTTTTCGGCCAACAGGGGTACCAGCGGAACGCTGCCAGCCACTCCGGCCTTCCATTGGGTGAACCGTCCCAACGGCCAGTAGTCCAGGAGAAGAAGCACCGTGGGCAGGACCACCGTCGTGGGCTTTGACATGAGTCCCGCGATGAAGGCGAGCACCACGACCAGGTAGCGCCTGAAGGAAGGGGCGCGAGCACAACTGAGGTAGGCGTTCAGAGTGGCCATCCAAAACAGGCCGCTGAGCACGCCCTTTCGCTCGGCGATCCAGGCCACGGTCTCGACATGAAGCGGGTGCAGGCAGAACAAGGCAGCGACAAGCGCGCTCCGCGGCCATTCCTTCGTGGACTCGCTCAAGAAGCGGAAGAGCAGGAGCCCTGAGCCAACGTGCAGCACGACGTTGGTAAAATGATGGGCACCGGAACGAAGCCCAAAGACCTCGCAATCCAGTTGATGCGACAACCAGGTCAGGGGATGCCAGTAGCTGACATCGGCATGGAGGGTTGTAAGAGCCCAGGAGAGGTTGGCAATCGAGAGCCCGGTGTTGACGTAAGGGTTCATCATCACGTAGCTGGGATCATCCAGGGTGATGAAGTCCATCCCAAGCACGGGAAAAAAGACCGCGAGGGTGACGAATGCGAGGGCGAGATACACCCAGTCCCGCCATTCCTCCCGATCCAGCGACGGTATCTTCGAGGCCACCGCGTGTTCCCGATTTCTCAAAGCCAGTATCCAATCGGCAATCAAGCGGCCAGACCCGCCGCGGACAGCCAACACGCCCCTATCGTACCATCCATTCAATCCACGGGGACGTGTATCTCGATCTCATGGGCTTCGTTATCATAGTTCCATCGCCGCACGGACGTTGGCTTGGTCGAAAAGAGCTCCCGGGGTTTGAATCCTCTGACGTGTCCATCGCAAAAGACGGCGTTAAAAAGACCCGTATGACGCCCCCGCTCCGCCGCCTGCCGTTCATCGTGGAGAGGAAGCCACCTGAGCATGAAATAGGACTGCGGATTAAACATACCAAAGGTCGATCCCAGCGCCGTCTTCCCGTCGGCACGGGGCGCCGTAATCGGGGTGTCGCCCATGGCCAGCATATCGCTGGGAGACCAGACTTCTGAAGTAAGGCGCGTCTTAAGGGGACGGGAATCCGCCCTGTAGAGTTCCTGGTTGAGGCCTAGTGACAGAGGCGGCCCCCAACCAATCGTGTTATACCCATAACTGCCTACTGGGTCCAGTGTGTTCAGAAGGGTTCTTTCATGAAGAAGTCCTTCCCTCACAAGGCCGCGATACCCCGGACACCGATACAGCGGATCGAGCCACCCGCTGCTGGTGTACGGTCGCAGATAATCATCCAGATGCAGACCGCCGCGTTCCTTGTCATAGTCGCGCCAGGGCGGGTAGTGATCATGATCCAGCGTGTACCCGGCGAGGGCGATCCCGAGCTGGCGCAGATTGCTCCTACACTTGGCACCGTGCGCGAGGCCCTTGGCCCGCGACAAGGCCGGCAGCAGAAGAGAGGCAAGAATGGCAATGATCGCGATGACCACCAACAGCTCGATCAGGGTGAAACCGGCAGATCGCCTTCGCATTCGACGGCCCTCTAAGGCCCTGTCTGAACAAGACTTGCGCATCACGCCTTTCGCTCAATCCAAAGGTATGAATGGCGGGATCTCATGGGCTTCGTTATCATAATTCCATCGCCTAACGGCTGTTGGCTTGGTGGAAAAGAGCTCCTGGGGTTTGAATCCTCGGACGTGTCCATCGCAAAAGACGGCGTTGAAGAGACCCGTGTGACGCGCCCGCTCCGCAGCCAACCGTTCGCCGTGGAACGGAATCCGCTTGAGCAAGTAGAATGCCTGCGGATTAAACTCGCCCAATAGGGAAGTGTATGCGACCACCCCGTCTGGCCGGGGCGCGGCAATCGCGGTGTCGCCCATTGCCAGCATATCGCTGGGAGATCTGACTTCTGTACTTCTGCGGGTCCTCAGGGGATGGGACTGCGCAGTGTAGACGCTCTCATTGAGGCCCAAGGACAGAGGCGGCCCCCAGCCGAACGTGTTGTACCCGTAGCTGCCTATTGGGGTCGTCGTGCCCACGAGGGTGGGTTCAAGAAGTCTCCCTTCGCTCACATAGCCGCGATAGCCCGGACACCGATACAGCGGATCCAGCCATCCACTGCTCGTATATGGTCGCAAATAATGATCCAGCCGCAGACCGCCACGTTCCATGTCATGGAAGAGCCAGGGTGGGTAGCGATCGTGATCCAGGGTGTACCCCGCCAGTGCGATCCCCAACTGGCGCAGATTGCTGCGGCACTTGGCTCCGTGCGCGAGGCCTTTGGCCCGCGACAAGGCCGGCAGGAGAAGGGAGGCCAGCACGGCGATGATCGCGATGACCACCAACAGCTCAATCAGGGTGAAACCGGCAGATCGCCTTCGCATTCGACGCTCCTTTAAGACGCTGTCTGAACAAGACTCAACCATCGCGCCCTTCGCTCAATCCAAAGGTATGAATGGCGGGATCTCATGGGTTTCGTTATCATAATTCCATCGCCTAACGGCTGTTGGCTTGGTGGAAAAGAGCTCCTGGGGTTTGAATCCTCGGACGTGTCCATCGCAAAAGACGGCGTTGAAGAGACCGTTGTGCCGGGCCCGCTCCACCGCCAACCGATCGCCGTAGCGTGGGTTATGGCGGCTTAGGTGAAATACCTGGGGATTAAACCCGCCGCCGACAAAACTAGGGGTGGACCTCACCCCGTCGGCCCGGGGCACTGTGACCACTACGTCGCCTATGGCCAGCATATCGCTGGGAGACCGGACTTCTGAACCTCGGCGCGTCTTAAGGGGACGGGGATTCCCGTCGTAAAGTTGCTCGTTGAGGCCCAACGACAGAGGTGGTCCCCAGCCGAACGTGTTGTAGCCGTAGCTCCCCACTGCCTCGACCGTGCCGAGCAGGGTTGATGCAATAAGTATCCCTTCCCTTACATAGCCGCGATAGCCCGGACACCGATACAGCGGATCGAGCCACCCGCTACTCGTGTACGGTCGCAGATAATCATCCAACCACTGACCTCCGCGTTCCGTGGCATAGTCGCGCCAGGGCGGGTAGTGCTCATGATCCAGCGTGTACCCCGCCAGGGCGATCCCGAGCTGGCGCAGATTGCTCCGGCACTTGGCTCCGTGCGCGAGCCCTTTGGCCCGCGACAAGGCCGGCAGGAGAAGGGAGGCAAGAACGGCGATGATCGCGATGACCACCAACAGCTCGATCAGGGTGAAACCGGCAGATCGCCTTCGCATTCGACGCTCCTTTCCATTGAATCTGCCCCCCCCCGAGTGCGGGCCAATTTGCAAACCCGGCGGCAAGCGTTCGGGCCGTCGATCCCTCCAACATCAGGCCGGGGAAGGGCTTCCAAGCAGCGGCGTCCAAACGAGGGATCGCGGCGCGGACGTCTGGCTGGTTGACGGGTGACGACGAATCCTGACCTGCCCGAAGGGATGGGCCCGAAGGGATGGGCCCGAAGGGATGTGGCGACCCCCTCATGCCCCGATGCCAGGCTTGAATTCGCTGAGGCCATCTTTTCCAGGATGCGTGGGAGCGTGCAGGTCCGGACGATCCCTTGGCAAGCACCTTTTTGACATCGGTGGTGTAAGCAGTGCATCCCGGAGTTGTCGGTAGAGGTGCGAACTCCGCCAAGCGGCGCTTCGGAGGGCCGAGTTCCACGAGGCCGCAACGGTGTGGAGCGTTGGGTTGTGGACTCGCGGAGCTCGTCCCTCCGATTCGACGTCATCGGCGGAGAGCCGCGGCTGATGTTCGCCCGGGACGGCGGCCAACGGGTGTTGTCGTTGCGGACCCAGAACGGACGGATTCGAGGAACGAACGGTGCAACGCAAGATGCTCGGATTTCCCGCCATGGACGCCGGTCCCGCATGCGGTCGGAGCGTCCCGGACGGAGTGGTTGGCGCTGGCGTCGCTCAACATCGGACACGGTGTCTGTCGTGCCGGTATTGCTCCAACCTCTCTCTCAATCCCCGCCGATCCAGCGGGACGGGCCGGCGCCAATCGCCCTTCAGGACCGGATTCTCCCCGTCGAAGGCCTCTCCGCAACCCCTCGCACCCCGCCAAACCTCCCCCACAGACGTCATTCGACACCTGAGACCACCCAGACCCCCTCAACAATCTCCAAGCCTATACGCTCGCCAAGGATTCGGGTAACGTCCTCCATGTTACGCACTGAATTGACCTTGGGAGGCGACTCTGATAGCCCGAATCCAATAGTTTACAATCAGAGGAGGATCAACATGCCCGCCACGACGATCGCCACCCAAGTCTCGCCCGAGACCGCTTGCTGGCTTGAGAACCAAGCTCGCGCTCTCGGACTCGATAGCGCCCGCATTGCCGCTGCCGTCTTGGAGGACGCTGCCAGGACCGGAGCGTCGCCGCTCGTCGATGCCTCCAGGCTTTCGCCGCAGGAACGCCTCCGAAGGTTCGACGCGCTCATGGCCAAGGTGCCGGAACGTCCTGGACCTCCTGTCGATGCCAGCCGCGAGAGCATCTACGATTAGAGGGAGCCGAAGGTAATGCGCCTCCTGGTCGATTCGAACATCCTCTGTCGGCTCGCCAAGCGAGATGACCCTCAGCACGAAGAAGCCAGGCAGGCGGTTCGCGGAGCCATCGAGATCGGCTTGGAGCCTGTCGCCTGTCCCCAGTTCGAGCGGGAATTCTGGGTCGTCGCCACCCGGCCACGGGCTAAGAACGGGCTAGGGATGACGCCTGATGAGGCGCACAAGTGCCTTCGCGACTGGCGGGAGGATTTCTTCGGCTTCGCCCCAGACACTCCGGCAGTTCACGCCAACTGGCAGGCCCTCGTCACCAAGTACTCCGTTTCTGGCAAGGAAGCGCATGACGCCGCCATCGTTGCGGCCGCCAAGGGCGCCAACGCGGAGCAAATCCTTACGTTCAACACGGAAGATTTCAGCCGGTTTTCGCCCGAGATCGCGATTCGAACCCCAAAGTATGAAGTCTGAGATCGCGGCCTCAGAGGCGGAGCACTTGTCGGGGTTGGCGGAAAAAGTGTGTCTTACGAGAACAGTTCAGCAACCGCGATTCGCAACGACGGGACGCCGGAGCATTCGATGGTATCCTGGAACTCGAAAACCCGCGTTTCCTGGTAACAGCCATTCTCCGGGCGGCGATAGACCTCCACTCGTCGTTCCGTTGCCAACACAATCCAGTATTCCGTCACCCCGGCTTCGGCGTAGAGCGAGGCGTTTTCCCGGTCGAGCGCCGGGCTGGAGACAGCGACTTCCACGACGAGTTCAGCCGTGGTGGGGTGGGCGGAGGAGAAGTCCTCATCACCGCCGCGGGTCACCGAAATGTCCGGTTCCGGCTCTGAATCCTCCGAAGCAAGCGGCTCATCCTTCCACACCGAGTGGCCTTCCGGCAGGCGAGCCAGCATCAGCTTGTAGAGGAGAGAGGCGACAATGCGATGGAGCGGCGACTTGGACATTTTCTCGATGACGATGCCCCGGATCAATTCCGTGCGGCGCCCGTGCTCGTTGAGCTCGTCGAGCCGGTGGTACTCCTCGACCGTGAGCGGGGAGACGCGCCGACGGACCTCGGGAAGTTCCAGGATTGCTGACATGTGTGGGCGGCGGCGTGAAAGTGGTGGAGAACGGGCGGTTTGAAATTCCGGCGGAAGGAGCGGCTTCAAGGGGGATGGGCGGTGGGCGGTTCAGGTGGCGGGGTTGTCGCGATCCTTCATCCGGTAGCTCGGACCCTCGATGAGGACGGGTTCGGCGTGGTGGAGGAGCCGGTCAAGGACGGCGGAGGCGAGGGTGCCGTCGTTGTTGAAGATCGAAGCCCACTGCTTGAAGGGCTTGTTGGTGGTGACGATGAGCGAACCGCGTTCGTAGCGCTGGCTGATGACCTGGAAGAGCAGATCGGCTCCATGCTGGTCAATGGGAAGGTAGCCGATCTCGTCCAGTAATGTGGTGCACTACATTACTGGACGAGGTCGGAGAGATTCCCCTTGATTTGCAGGGCAAGCTTCTTCGCGTCCTGCAGGAGAAGCGCTATGAACGGGTGGGGGAAGAACGCACGCGCGCGGCTGATGTCCGCATCATCGGCGCGACGAATCGCGACCTGAAGAAGGAAGTCGCGGCGGGACGTTTCCGCGAGGATCTCTACTACCGGCTCAACGTGTTTCCCATCCAGGTTCCAACCTTGAGAGACCGGATGGAAGACATTCCGATCCTGGCAGAACACTTTATTGATTTATCCGCCAAAGAACTTGGCTGCCCGAAACCGCGCTTGACCCGGGCCGGCGTCGTCGAGCTTCAGGGTTATCCTTGGCCGGGCAACATCCGGGAATTGCGAAACGTCATTCAACGAGCGGTCATCCTGGCCCGCGGCAGTGTGTTGGACTTCGATTTGCCTGCGGCGGATTCCGCGCTCACCTCGCCCAGGCAAGCTACGCAAGTGGGCGATGGCGAGCCGGAGTTTCTCACCGAATTGGAATTGGTACGACGGGAACGCGAGAACCTGCTGGTGATTCTTCAGAGGACGAATTGGAGAATCAAGGGGGCTGACGGCGCGGCGGAACTCCTGGGAGTGAAACCAACCACCCTGGTCACGCGAATTCGTAAGATGGGCCTGCGGCGTCCGGGGTGAAATCGAGTCGTAATTGATCTTCGGGGCGGCTCTCTGCGTCCCCTGCCTTCAGCGCTTCTATTTGCGGCGTTCCTCGGCACCGGACGACTCAAGACCGTGGGCGTTGCAGCGGACGATGCCTCGCGGTGCTTCCGGGTGCGGTCGAAGACCCCGTGAACCTGAAAAGCGATTCTGGAGTGGCTGCTTTGGAAGAAATAAT